>CALBZH010000793.1 GCA_937889795.1 uncultured Syntrophobacteraceae bacterium
TTCCCTACACGACGCTCTTCCGATCTAACATACGAGTGTCCATTCATTTCTTGTATAGACTCTCGACACCGGAGATGCACCTGTAAGATCTAATGGTTTTTTCAGGAGAATTTACGAGCCGGGAACTGGAAAATTTACTAGGCGGGAGCTAGAGAGACACAAGGCCGCATGCCAAGGCATACTGGATCAATTCAGCATTGGTCTTGGTCTTGAGCTGCTCCATCATGCGGTACTTGTGAAATTCGACGGTCCGGGGTGAGATATTCAACACAGCTGCGATCTCCTTGGCGGATTTCCCTTCCGCCAGAAGCTGCAACACCTCCCTCTGACGAGGGCTCAATTCCACTTTCAATCCGCCGCGCCCGAGGGACCCCTTTTGATAGGAATCAATGAGGTCTCCCGCGATCATGGGGGTGATGTAGGTACGACCCTGAATGGTCTCCCGGATCGCGATGATCAGCTCCTGTGGTGCAGAGTGCTTCAACACGAACCCGGAGGCGCCGGCCTCGAAGGCACTGGCAGCGTAGGTCACTTGTGAATGCATGGTCAGAAACACGATCTTGATGCGTTCGTCGAGCTTTCTGATCTGCCTGGCCGCATCGATTCCGTTGAGCCCCGGCATCGATATGTCCACCACCACGACGTCGGGGCTCAACCGCTGAGCCTCGGCGACCAGAGCGCGGCCGTCTTCCACAGCGCCGACGATCTCGAACTCGGGGTCGAGGATGGAGCGCAGTCCCTCGAGAATGATCTTGTGGTCGTCGGCCAGCAACACGCGGATCTTTTTCATGGAGGCCTCTACGAAATGGGGTCGGCGGTATCTGTCAGCGGTTCGGCTTTGAGAGGCACCGTGACTTCAATTGTGGTTCCCTTTTCGGGCTCGGAGCGGATCCGATGCGTCCCATGGACGAGGCGCACCCGTTCGCGGATGCTTGACAGCCCAAGGCCGGCCTTCTCGCGCACCTCTGCTGGATCGAATCCGATGCCGTCATCCTCGACCATCAGGTGGAGGCCGGTCTGGTTTGCGCTCAAGCAGACGGTGACGCGTCGGGCACAGGCGTGCTTGGCAATATTAATAAGGCTTTCTTGAACGATGCGGTAGATCGAAAGGGCGACGTCCTTCGGAAGATCTCTCGGAAGATTCTGCAATGGCGTGCGCATCTCGATCCCTTCCCGGGCTGCAAATTGCTGGCACTCCGCCTCGATGGCCTTCGTCAACCCCAAATCTTCCAGGATGGAAGGATGCAGCCGGCGGGAGATGTTCTGAACATCCGCCGCAATCTGAATGGTCTTATCCCTGAAATCGATCAGGAGATTGCCGAGGGCGTTGGAGCCCCCGCGTACAGCTGCTTCCATCCTTCCAGCTTCCATGGCCAGGACGGCCAGCCGCTGTGACAAATCGTCGTGAAGCTCGCGTGCCAGGCGCCGCCTTTCCTCTTCCTGGTTCAGGATCAGTCTGCCCGTAAGGACTCTGAGCTCCTTTTCCCTCTCGTGGATGATCGTTTCAGCCTGTAAGTGCTCGGTGATGTCCCGTGCTGCTGCATAGATTCGGCTGTCGATCGCCACCGCACTCCACAGCAGTTGGCGATATGTTCCGTCCTTGGTTTGGTAGCGGTTGCTGAAGTCAACCACTTGCTCCTGGGATGCAAGCGACTTCACTACTTCTGCAGTGGCGGGGGCATCGTCGGGATGGATGAGCTCCACAAAGGGCCGAGACCTGAGCTCCGTCAGGCTGAAGCCGAGGGTCTTCTCCCAGGCAGGGTTAAGCTGCAGGAAATAGCCCCTGGTGTCAGCGATACACAGCAAATCCAGGTTCACGCTGAAGAAGTTATCCAATTCTTCGTTCTTCTGTCGCAGCGACTCCTCGGCACTACGGCGACGGCGCTTTTGAATCAGAAGGCCGAAGATCAGCAGGGACTGCCCAACGATGAAAGCAAGGGCTCCGATGACATAATATTTATAATCCCAAAGGCTGGGCTGCCTGTTGATGATGATGCTCTCCTCCGGCAAGACACCCTCGTTCAGGTTCCAGTGCCTGAGCTGCCGCCAGTCGAACATCGGAACACTGGGTATCTCCAGGACCGCCTTCGAAGCCTTTAGGCTCTGGGGATTGGCGAGAGCTCCCAGGGCAAACTTGGCCGCTTCTCTGCCTAGACGCTCAAAACTTACCAGTGAACCGCCGACAATGCCATGC
>CALBZH010000794.1 GCA_937889795.1 uncultured Syntrophobacteraceae bacterium
ACCGGCAGGTCATTCCGCCCACCATCAACTACGAAACTCCAGATCCCGACTGCGATCTGGACTACGTTCCCAACAAGGCTCGAGCGGCACAGCTGAGTGTTGCCCTCTCCAATTCCTTTGGATTTGGCGGCACAAACGGCACCCTGGTGTTTCGCAGGTGGAGCGACTGAACAGAAAGTCCCTCCTAGCGGCGGCATGTGCTCCGAGTCCTCGAGCGCGGCTCTTCCGCCAAAGGCTCAACGGCCGGGGCTTCAATCCTGCAGCCCGATTGTGTTACAAGAGAATTGCCGGTCTCACCGATCCTGAATAGCTTTCCGGTGAGGCCCCGGAGGTGGAGCGTCCCTGCCCTGGGTGGCACGGAGGCTCCTTTTGCTTTTATCAGGTCGCGAGGTCTGAACGATCTCGGCACAACGCAAGGTGAGCGCTCATGAAGATCATGGTTGGATGTGATCACGCGGGGTATGAGCTGAAGGGGCTCGTTCTCGATCGTCTGAAAGCGGAGGGACACGAAGTGGCGGACGCAGGAGCACACAGCACCGAGTCGGTCGATTACCCATATTATGCGGGAAAGGTCGCAAAAGCGGTTGGTTCCGGAGAGGTGGAGCGAGGCGTCCTGATCTGCGGCAGCGGAATCGGCATGTGCATGACAGCCAACCGGTTCCGGGGCGTGCGCGCGGTTCAGGCCGCCGAGCCGTTCGGCGCCCGGATGAGCCGTCGCCACAACAACAGTAACATTCTGTGCCTGGGGAGCCGTTTCATCGGGGTGGACATGGCCATGGAAATCCTTGATGTGTGGCTCAAGGAGCCTTTCGACGGAGGACGCCACGAGCGACGCGTGGAGTTGATTGATCAGCTGCCTCAAACGTGATAAGCGTATGGCTTGGCTCGACCGCACGCCGTCCACCGGCTCCATCATCACCTGAGAGGGAAATCCATGTCTTATCTTGAAACCGTTGATCCTGAAATCGCCGAAGTGCTCCAGAACGAAGAGAAGAGGCAGCGAGGCAACCTGGAGCTCATCGCATCCGAGAATTTCGTGAGTCGGGCCGTTCGCGAAGCCCAGGGGTCCGTGCTCACCAACAAGTACGCGGAAGGCTATCCCGGCAAGCGTTACTACGGTGGGTGCGAGCATGTCGACGTGGCGGAAAAGCTGGCGCGTGAGCGGGCACGCAAGCTCTTCGGGGCAGAATACGCAAACGTGCAGCCCCATTCTGGATCACAGGCCAACATGGCCGTCTACTTCGCGGTCCTGCAGCACGGCGAGACCATCATGGGAATGGACCTCCGCCAGGGAGGGCATCTCACGCATGGGAGCCCGGCGAGCTTTTCGGGCCGTCTTTTCCAGGTGGTCTCGTATGGCGTGGACCGGAAGACGGAGACGATCGATTTCGACCAAGTGGCCGAACAGGCACGCACGCACCGCCCCAAGATGATCATCGCGGGAGCGAGCGCCTATCCACGCACCCTCGATTTTACCCGATTCAAGGAAATCGCTCAGGAAGTCGGCGCCTACCTCATGGTGGACATGGCACATATTGCGGGCCTGGTCAGTGCGGGCATCCACCCCAATCCCGTTCCGTACGCCGATTTCGTGACCTCGACCACTCACAAGACCCTTCGCGGCCCGAGGGGCGGACTGATTCTGTCCCAGGCATCCCACGCCAAGATCCTGGATAGCCATATCTTTCCCGGAATCCAGGGGGGACCTTTGATGCATGTGATCGCGGCCAAGGCCGTTGCATTCCATGAAGCGCTCCAGCCCGAATTCAAGGCTTACCAGCAGCGGATCGTGGAAAACAGCAAGGCCCTTGCCGGGGAACTCCTGGCCCTCGGCTATCGACTGGTTTCCGGCGGAACCGACAATCATTTGATGCTCATGGACCTCACGCCGAAAGGCATCACGGGCAAAATCGCTGAAGAGACGCTGGACCGGGCGGGCATCACCGTAAACAAGAATGCCATCCCGTTCGACACCCAGGGACCTTTCGTGACGAGCGGTATTCGCATCGGGACTCCGGCCATCACCACTCGCGGCATGACCGCGGGCAACATGAAAGACGTGGCAGGCTTCATCCATCGAGCTCTGCAGGCCGTTGGTCAACCGGAAGTGCTCGAAGCGCTCCACACCGAGATTTCCGAATTCTGCTCCGGGTTTCCGCTGCACCGATGAGCCATGATGAACCGCTTTGAGTGCCCCTGAGGTCACACCCCACCACCGATATGGAATTCACGGAAACCGATAAACGCCTGATGCGCCGTGCCCTTTCTCTCGCCAGAAAGGGCGCAGGATGGGCCAGTCCGAACCCCATGGTCGGGGCGGTGGTGGCCCACGGGGATACCATTGTGGGAGAAGGCTACCACGAGCGGGTGGGCGGCCCCCATGCGGAAGTCAACGCGCTGCGTCAAGCGGGGAGCAGGGGCGCAGGGGCGACCTTGTACGTCACTCTCGAGCCGTGCAATCATCATGGCCGAACTCCTCCGTGCTCGCTCGCCGTCCTGGACGCAGGGATTTCCAGGGTTGTCATCGGCATGGCCGATCCCAACCCGAAGGTCGAAGGCGGGGGTGCGGCCTTCCTGAGCTCCCGCGGCATGCGTGTTCAAACCGGCCTCATGGCGAGGGAATGCCGACTGCTCAACCAGGCGTTCATCAAGCACATCACGATCGGCCTCCCCTACGTGACGCTCAAGACCGCGGCGACACTCGACGGACGGATCGCCTCGCGCACGGGCGATTCACGCTGGGTGAGCAATGAGAGGTCCAGACGTTTCGTCCACCGCCTTCGGTGCGAGCTGGACGGGATTTTGGTCGGAATCGAGACGGCACTCCAGGACGATCCCCAGCTGACCGCGCGGCCCCAAGGCCGGAGACCATGCCGCCAGCCCATTCGCATGGTCCTGGACCGCCATCTGCGCATCGACCCTTCCTCCATCCTTGTCCAGACAGCGAGGGACGTTCCACTCTGGATCGCGTGCGCGGAGGAAGCGTCACCCGAAAAGGCATCCCTTCTCCAGCAGACGGGGGTCGAATTGCTACCCCTTCCGATGACCAGTGGCAGCCTGGACCTCCGGGCATTGCTGCGCGAATTGGGACATCGGCAGCTGACCAGTCTGTTGATCGAGGGGGGAGCCCGAACGATCGGTGGCTTCATCGATCAAGGATTGGCAGACGCGTTCTACTACTTTTATGCCCCCAAAGTGCTGGGCGATGCCCAAGGAATTCCCATGGCTTCCGGAGCCCCCCGCTCGACCATGGCTCAAGCAACACCTGTTTTTGACGTTCGCTGGAGGCACTTCGGGGACGACATGATGGCCTTCGGTCGATTCCACGAAACGATATATTGATTTTCAAACGACGAGGCGGCGAGGACTCCTCATGTTCACAGGACTCATAGAAGGAACCGGGACGCTCGTTCGAACCGATCGGCACGGCCCTGACGCTCGCATGGTGATTCGAACCGATTTCGAGACGGGCGGTTTCGTCCTGGGCGAGAGCATTGCGGTCGACGGCGTCTGCCTGACGGTGGTCTCTTACCAGGGCAGCCAATTCGCTGCAGACGTTTCGGCGGAAACCCTCAGCCGCACCACCCTCGGTGAAAAGACCCCGGGACGGCGCCTCAACCTCGAACGCGCGCTCCGCCTTGGGGATCGCTTCGGGGGCCATATTGTCAGCGGCCACATTGACGGCCTAGGGGTCCTCCGCGACCGCAAGCAGGAAGGACGCTCGTGGAGGCTCTATTTCCAGATTCCCGAAGCCTTGAGCCGCTACACGATCGAGAAAGGATCCATCGCGGTGAACGGGATCAGCCTCACGATCAACGGGTGCGGGCAGGGAAGCTTCGACGTCAACATCGTGCCGCACACAGCCGGGGAGACCACGGTTGGAGAGCTGCAGCCGGGTGACCGCGTCAATATCGAAGTGGACGTTGTCGGCAAGTATGTCGAGCGGTTGCTGGCTGCATGGAAGCCTGGAGGGGTCCCCGAACCAGCTGCCAAAAGCGCCATCGATATGGCCTTTCTCGAAAGACACGGGTTCACGGGCTGACGTGCCGGAGCAGAGTTGCCGGTTCCGTTGCGATGGTGTCCAACTGCTTCGATCCGTGCCCAACCGCATCTCGGCTAACACCCAGGTCTAATTGCGCGCGCCCGGGACAGGCGTCTTGAGAATGCGGAAGGTTCATGATATAGACTCCGGCACGCTCTGCTGCCGCTGAGAATCAAGCACAAGCACCCGACAGCTCACAGAAATCGCATCTTTTTCAAGGAGTTTTCAACAATGCCCCTGGCAACCATCCCTGAAGCCCTAGAAGACATTCGACAGGGCAAGATGGTCATCCTCGTTGACGACGAAGACCGTGAAAACGAGGGAGATCTTTGCATGGCCGCCGAGAAGGTCACTCCCGAGGCCGTCAATTTCATGGCGAAATACGGAAGAGGCTTGATATGCCTTTCGCTCACCCCAGATTGGGTCGAGCGGCTGCGACTGCCAATGATGGTCTCGACGAACCTGTCACGGTTCCAGACGGCCTTCACCGTCTCCATCGAAGCGCGCAAGGGGGTGTCCACCGGCATCAGCGCGGCGGACCGGGCCCACACGATTCTCACGGCCATTGCAGACGACGTCAAGCCCGAGGACATCGTCAGTCCCGGACACATTTTTCCCTTGCGATCCCGCAAGGGCGGCACTCTTGTCCGCACTGGGCAGACCGAAGGCTCCGTGGACCTCTCCCGCTTGGCCGGACTGAAGCCGGCCGGAGTCATTTGCGAGGTCATGAAAGACGACGGGACCATGGCGCGCATGCCGGATCTTGAAGAATTCGCAAGCGAGTACAACATCAAGATCGTGACCGTGGCCGACATCATCCACTACCGGATGCAGAACGAGATTTTCGTCCACCGGGAAGCAACGGCCAAGCTCCCGACTGCTTTCGGCGGTGAGTTCAAGGTGATCGCCTACACCAATGACATCGACGACTACACCCACCTCGCACTGGTCAGGGGTGAGATTTCCCCGGAAGACGAAGTCCTCGTTCGGGTGCACTCGGAATGTCTCACCGGCGACGTTTTCGGGTCCTTGCGCTGCGACTGCGGCAGCCAACTCCGAGCCGCCATGGTGCAGATTGCCAAGGAGGGCAAAGGTGTGATCCTTTACATGCGGAATCACGAAGGCCGAGGCATCGGGATCGTGAACAAGATCAAGGCCTATGCCCTTCAAGAGGAAGGCTTCGATACGGTTGAGGCGAACAAGGTACTCGGATTCCAGGCGGATCTGCGGGACTACGGCATTGGAGCCCAAATGCTGGTCGAGCTCGGCGTCAAGAAGATGCGCCTCATGACCAACAACCCGACCAAGATCGTCGGGCTTCAGGGCTACGGCATCTCGGTGACCGAGCGGGTGCCCCTCGAAATCCCTCCGAATGAGTGCAACATCGAATACTTGACGACCAAGTGCGCGAAAATGGGCCACCTGATCAGCTGTATTCAGCAAAAGGATGCGTGAGATGCGAGTGTACGAGGGAAATCTTCTGGCGCAGGGGCTGCGCTTCGGGATTGTGATCAGCCGATTCAATGACTTCATCTGCGACCGGCTGCTCGGAGGCGCGCTCGACGCGCTGCGGCGCAGCGGCTGCGACGAGGAAAGCGTGGACACTTTCAAGGTCCCCGGCGCGTTTGAGATACCGCTGGCTGCCAAGAAGGTCGCCTCGTCCGGGCGCTACGATGCGGTCATCTGCCTCGGCGCGGTCATTCGTGGCGCAACGCCTCACTTTGACTACGTCGCCAACGAAGTCTCCAAAGGTGTCGCGTCCGTAAGCCTCGAGAGCAATGTTCCCATCGCCTTCGGGGTCCTGACCACGGACACGCTCGAACAGGCAATCGAGCGGGCCGGCTCCAAGGCCGGCAACAAGGGCTGGGATGCGGCCATGGCGGCAATCGAAATGGCCAACCTCCTCAAGAACATTTAGTCCGTCACAACCGGATTAGCACCCATCAGCCTGACCCTGTGGTCACCGAAACGAGACGAAAAATGGGAAGTCGGAGGCGATCTCGAGAGATTGCGCTGCAGGTTCTTTACCAGATGGACATGACGGGTGCGGCCCCTCAGGAGGCCATCGCCGCGTACTATAACAGCTTCGACACAGCGGCCTCCGTAAGGGAGTTCTTTGAAAAGCTGGTTATGGGCGTCAGCCTGCACCGCGAGGAGATTGACCGGCTGATTGTGGCGGCCTCACAGCATTGGCGGCTGGAACGGATGCCGGTCGTCGACAGGAACGTCCTGCGCATCGCCGTCTATGAAATGCTGCATTGCGGAGACATTCCGCCGAAGGTATCCATCAATGAAGCGATCGATCTCGGCAAGACGTACGGCTCCGAGGAATCCGGCGCCTTCATCAATGGAATCCTGGATCATGTTCTGCCGGAGCTTCAGCGCGGGAGCGCCGGGGACCGGTGCTCCCCTCCCTCTCCTCAAGAATCGTGACTTGAGCGAACCGTACCCGGTGAAATGAATCGTAGGTGCGCTCGTCAGCGGGACTCGCGATCGCAAATGACGGGCCAGGTTCTCGTGTTGTCGATCTCGTAACAGTCCAATCGATCCAGCAGGCAGTAGGAGCAAACCGCTGTCAGCTGACCCGTCGAGACCTCACGTGCCAGGTATAGCTCCTGGTCGCAAGCGTGGCACACATAGCAGCCACCATTTTCCGATCGAACGACCTCATACTTGTCTTCCATACCAGCTCACACCCTCACACTGTGTCTCCAGCATGACCTTGAAAGCCCGAATGGGAGCGACCTTACCCGCGCGCCCGGCACTATGCGGCAGCTCTTTGAACAGTGAGCCTGCTTGCATATAACACACTTTGCATGCTTCTGAGAGCCTTTTCGCTTCCGTAAAACCCTGTCGTGCGTGAAAGCGCTTGCCCAATGCACCTCGCGGGGCGTGGCTGGGAAGTGGGAGGGGTGCACACACGGCCTTTCCCTCCAACCTCCGGCACCCCGATCGTCCGCTCGTACGCTTTGGCGTTCTGTTTCAGAATCGGGTCGCGGCCTCCCTGGCGGCGCTTTCGATTGCCGTCAGGTTTTGTGAGGCATTCGGTCCCAGCGTGCCCTCAACCCGCAATGTGCGAATATCCGCAAACCCCATAAAGCCCAAGATCATTTCCAGATAAGGCTTTTGATAATCCCATGCAGCTCCGGGAGAGCCTGCCAGATACTCCCCTCCACTTGCCAGAAGCAGCTGCAGGGGACGTCCTGTCACCAATCCGGTATACCCTTTCTCCGGATCGAACGAGAAGGTCAGACCCGGTTGGACAACGATATCGATATACTGCTTCAAGCGATACGGCAGAGAGAGATTCCACATCCCGGTCGACACGACCACCGTCGAGGCTGATTTCAGCTACTGAGCCATCTCGGTCACCCGAGCCCAGGCAGCTCCTTCCTCATCCGAGTGGGGAAGCCCCCGCATCACCTTGTACTTGCCCGAGGCCGCCGCGAAGTCAAAGGCAGGAAGATCCACTGCCCAAAGGTCTAGGGTTTCTATGACATCAGCCGGATTTCGAGCCTGATAAGCATCGAGAAATGCCCGGGCTAATCGGTTGGAGAACGAGATCTCCTTCATCGGACTTGCTTGAATATGCAGCCCTTTTGCCTTGGTCCCTCTCCCTGTAGCCTTGCTGCGTTGGAATGATGTGTTGAGTACATGGATCCATGATAAGTCGTTCGACTCGACGTTCAACCAAGAGCGTCTACGCCGGGAGGAAAGAATCAATCCAAAGACCCCTTGTCCTGGCACATCCTCTTGAGAATCGGAGCATGGTTCTTGCATTTCTACACGTCGATTCCGAGCCACAAGGAGTACCACATGGGACCCAACATTAAGATTTTTCGGGACAAAATGCCTGCTCAGCCTAGTGCTAAACGCAACACGGGCCACCGCTCCGTGGTGGCCGATAGCCAGCAGAAGCTCTTCCAGTCCGTCTTGAGCCAGATGCAACGGACCAATAAAGGCTCGCTCCCGGAGGAAATAAATTCCCTCCAGAAGGAAATGAAGACGCTGCAAATGGCTGTCCCTGTCGCCAAGCCAGGAGGGAAGGTCGGTTTTATGCTGCAGGCACCGAAATCGGCCCAGGGTGATGGTCTCAACGCGCTGGCAGCCGCAACGCTAGTCCGCTTGACCAATATCTCTCCGCGCCTGGGAACCGTCGCTTCAAGCCTGATCAACACTACCCGATCGAGCTCCCCCATCGCAAGTGAGGAGGCTCAGCGGTCCAGTCCCCGGTCGGCCAGGTCCCTCAAGCGCGCACAGACAGATTCGGGCTTGGGAAATCTTTCGGCGCGATTCGAGTCGGGAGGTGACGGGATGGATGTGATTGGATATGACGAGCTTGGAGGCACTTCGTACGGCACATACCAGATCGCTTCTCGAACGGGGACCATGCGCCTCTTCATCGACTTCCTCAAGGAGCAGGCTCCGGACTGGGCGCGGCGTCTCAGCTCGGCGGGCCCACTCAACACAGGGGGGCGTGGAGGAGATCGGAAGAGCACACGTCTGAACTCCAGTCACGAGTGGATATCTC
>CALBZH010000795.1 GCA_937889795.1 uncultured Syntrophobacteraceae bacterium
TTCGCTCGTTCCAACCAGCTCGATGATTTTGTACACGCTGCCCATGACTTCCCTCCTTCTTATTGGCGAAAGCGCCGCGCTGCTTTATAACGCCGCTTTGTTCCCTGAATCAGATCTCCAAGCGGGAAGATCCTGCCGCCACCGTTCCCGTGAGCACCAATCATCGTGATCAGTAGGCGCGATTGACGGGTGCCGCGACACGGTTTGATTCCACGACGGCACCAGCCGATTGGGTCTCCGCGTAGCATTCCATCCGGTTATAGGACGGCTTGATTTTCTTGGCTGTGAAGTTGAACACAATCGAATCCGCTCCGACGACGCGAGCCTCTCTCCCGTCGATGCAGAAGGTGCTGGAGAAATCCTGAACCGCGCCCTGATCAACCCACTTCGTGCCCTCAGACCCCGGCGACTTGTCACTCGCCACTTCCAGGTTGTACCAGTACATCGACGAGTTCTTCACACTCGGCGTTTCAGCCACCCAGCGGCAGCAAATACTTCGGACGGTCGGAAGCCCATCGCCCCGATACTTCAGTGTGGCCTGATAGGTCGCCCCTTCCTCAACCATCTCAGGAGCCTGTAACCGAGTCAAGCGAATCTCCCCGGGTGAGAGCTGTCGGACGCGTTCCATAATTGTACATGATGCGACCAGTGCTGCTGCAACCGCTATGAGAACCCCCAATCGTCCGACCGATCTCTTCATTTCTCTGCCCCTCCTCTGGTAACCCGAATTGAACCCTTGAATCACACGATACCACAGTGAACAAGCGATGCAAACCATCTTCAGGGGACAAGACTGAAAGGCCTTCCTCATCGCCGACACGTGACGTCACCCTCGGCCACTCGGGCTTTTGCCGGCAGCGAGCGCCCGAGCTTACGCTCCAGGCTGTGCGTGACAGCAATGAGCTTCGGCAGGTCTATCCCGGTCTCAATTCCCATGCATCGCATCATGAGCGCCAGGTCCTCCGTCGCCACATTCCCCGCGGCATGCGGAATGAAGGGACACCCTCCGAGCCCTCCGCAACACGCATCGAATCGGGTCACTCCCTCCTTCCACGCGGCATAGACATTGGCCAGACCAAAGCCGTAGGTGTCATGCAGGTGCAGAGAAAGGGGCCGTTTGGCAACCTCTCTTACCCGGCGAACCATGCGCTCGACCTGAAGCGGGTGGGCCACCCCCGCCGTATCGGCGAGACTGATCTCGTTGGCTCCAGCTTCTACCAGTGTTTCGATGATTTCCAAAACGCGATCCTCGGGAACACGGCCTTCATAACGGCAGCCGAACGCATTCATGACACCCGCCTGTACAACCATCCCACAAGCGATGGCTCTTGCGATCAAGTCCCCGGCGCGTCCCAGCGCCTCCTCGACCGAGACATTGGAATTCTTGAGGCTGTGCGTTTGGCTGGCGGAAACGAAATGTGCCACGTAACCCATCGAGCAGGCCTTTGCCCGCGCCAATCCCTGATCATTGAGAACGAGCGCCGTGTAAACAACCGCCTCCCGCTTCCGGATCGCTTCGAACACCCGTT
Source organism: uncultured Syntrophobacteraceae bacterium (assembly GCA_937889795.1). Lineage (GTDB taxonomy): Bacteria > Desulfobacterota > Syntrophobacteria > Syntrophobacterales > Syntrophobacteraceae > CALBZH01. Next base: position 1,530 of record CALBZH010000795.1, read on the forward strand.
CCGTGCCAGCCATCTGCGGAACGCGCTGCTCGTGCACAAAGGAGCCGATCTGGATCCGTTTCAGCCCGGCATCCGCCAGAGCGTTGATCAGCTCGACGCGCTCCTCGACACTGAAGGGAACGGTTTCATTCTGGATCCCATCCCTTGGAGCGTTTTCCTCAATAATGACAGAAAGTTGCTTAACAATCGCCATGACCTGATCCTCCTCCCTCTTTTCCTCGTCATTAAAAGTGGTAATAAAGGAGCGTGTCAACTGGATTGGCCTCTCTATGCCGACACCCCAACACCACACACGGGATGAGCACCTCCTGCCGCGCTAACGAGGAACGAGCTCCTATGCGTCTGCTGTTAACCAACGACGACGGAATTTTCGCCAAAGGCATCGAAGCGATGTACCTGGCACTTGTGCAAGAGCATGATGTGACCGTGGTTGCCCCGGAAACCGAGCAAAGCGCCGTGGGGCATGCCATCACCTTCCTGGATCCCCTCCGCGTAAAAGCGGTGAGGCGGAACGGGTGCTTCTTCGGATACGCGCTGAACGGAACGCCGGCCGACTGCGTCAAGATTGCCATCACCGAGCTCATGGAGCCACCCCCGCAGGCGGTGGTCTCAGGGATCAACATGGGAGCGAATGTTGGCGTGAACGTCATTTACTCGGGTACCGTTTCGGCCGCCACGGAAGCAGCGGTTCTCGGCGTGCCGTCGATTGCCGTCTCGATCGACTCGTTTGACACCTCCGATTTTTCCGCCGCAACCGAATGCGTGCCCAGACTGCTTCGGATCATCGAGCGCCAAGGGCTTCCCCCCGGGGTCTCCCTCAACGTGAACGTTCCGAGTCTCCCTGCCGATCGAATTTCCGGAGTCCGAATCACGCACCAGGGGAAAATGCGGTGCGTCGAAGCCTACGACCGTCGACAGGACCCGCGGAGCAACGTCTACTACTGGCTGCGCAATTCCGCCGTGGTGCCGGACCACAACCCGGATGCCGATTCGATGGCCCTGGAGAACGGTTACATCTCCGTGACCCCCATCCAGCACGATCTCACGCGCTATGACATGCTGGCGACTCTTTCCACGTGGGATCTTTCCTCGTGACCGCGCACATGGACATCTTTCGACTCGGAGACGCCACGACTATGAATGAAGACTGCGCTGGATGCAGGTTCCACCCGGATCGACCGGCTCGAGTCCGTTGCATGAAATATGGATACGACTATTGTGAGCAATGCCTGGAATCCTGCGATTCCTGCACCGATCCGGACCTGTACTGCCAATACAGGACACAGTGCGTCATCTGGGAAACCTGCCGCAAGACCATCCGCCAAAGGAAGCGCGAGGCTCATCAATCCGCCGAAAAGTGACGGCTTCCCGGCTGGACGGGTTTACTAACGTGCTTCCTGCACGCAGACAGTTCCTGCAAAACGCAAATCGCCGCGGTCCTCTGGGAATCGGTTGATTCCCCTCGGACCGCGGCGATCCTTTCAGCGCCTAGCTTATCGCTGTTCGAGAACTGTCACGACCACGGATGCTCTCTTGCGGTTGTCACCGTGCGCCGGTTTCACCGCCAACGATCAGCCGTTCAGAATGGCTTCCGCCTCGGCACGATAGGCGTCCATCACGTACGGGATGCCAGTCACCTTGGTGCATTCATCGGTCAGCGACATGAGCTCGCGACGCGTCACGGCGCCGACGCTGAAGCAGCGGGCACCGGCCAGAAGCTGCTGGAGACCGACCTTGATCTTGTCGGAGTAGCTGTAGATACCGATGGCGCCAAGCGGGATGTTGTTGATTTCCTGCGATCCCACCAGCTCCTTCACGGCCTCGTAGGCCACGAAGATCTCCTCGACCTTTTCCCCGTACTGGCTGACCGTCTTGGGAAGATCGTTCTTTTCCATCCACTGGGCGATGTTCTTGCCGACCATGCCGGG
>CALBZH010000796.1 GCA_937889795.1 uncultured Syntrophobacteraceae bacterium
GTCTGCCGAAAACTGTTCGGATACTGCTTCTGAATGACAGCTTCACCCGAGCAGGGACGGACGCACTCATGGATCTCGACTCCGACCGTCCCGGGCAGGAAGAAAGACGCGCCCGGCCGGGCCGAAACATGCTGCACGTGGAAGACCGGCAAGCCTGTGTGTCTCACTGCGTCAAGGAGGATCCCGGCGCGCTCGCCCGCCTCCGGACTCCCCTCAAGGACCATGCTCCCAGAGGGAAAATAGTCGTTTTGAATGTCTACGATCAATAGGGCTTTGCCCATCCCTCTCCTCCTCTATGGCACGGACGGACCCAGTACCCGGCGGCATGAGCTCGCCAGCTGGATAGTCTGCCTGCCGGAGGGTCCCAGACCGCCCGTGCGCAGGCATCATGCGGGGGATCAGAGCGCAGCCTCTCCCGTTTCCCGGGTTCGGATACGCATGACCTCATCGATGTGCGACAGAAAAATCTTCCCGTCACCGATCTTGCCGGTGAACGCGGCCTTCTGAATCGCGTCGACCACCTTCTCGGCCTGGGCATCTTCGACCACAACCATGAGATACACCTTGGGAACGAAATTCACGTGGTACTCGGCCCCGCGATAGATCTCGACATGCCCCTTCTGGCGTCCGAAGCCCTTCACTTCGCTGACCGTCATGCCCTGAATACCCAGCGCCAGAAGCGCTTCCTGAATCTCACCCAGACGGAAGGGCTTTACGATTGCCTCTATTTTCGTCATCCGATCCTCTCCTTTCACCGTGCAAATCCTTAAAACCGACTCCCGGCAACCTGAGGCTCTCGACATGCGCCGGCCATCATCTCCTAAGCTCGCTCGCCCTTGCGGGCTTACGCCTATCGAGCAATACTCATACCATGGGATCCCTGCGCGTGGAATGGCTCTCTGCACCTGCGACACAGCAGCGGCCCCCCGGTCGCCGGCCGATCCGACAGGCTTTAGTGGGCCTCCAGCTCGAGACTTTGGCGAAGTCTTCCCCGATCAAGCACATTTCCGTGTCAAGCTTCGATCGACACTCCACAAGCGAGCAGAAGGCCAGTCCCGGACACTTCCTTCGTAACCACTCGCTAACACATGTTTTATTTCTTGTGCAAGCAGATCTCATGAAGCGATCTAAAGCGAGCTGACGCATGATGTTAACAGTATTGTTACCATTTGCGGCACCAAGGCGAAACAATCTACATAATTGTTCGATTCATCCAAAGGAAAAAAGGGCATTCGGGACGGTCAAGCCGCGGCGCGCAAGAACCGGCATCGTGCACCACCGAATGGCATATCGGTTGCTTTGGCCCGAACGGGACGTTTTCAAAACTTCAGAGGCCGCATGACGCTCGGGCGCGACGCCGCATACGAGCGAGGCAGAATCCGCACCCCGAGCGCTGCGGGCTTTCCGACGCCCGGGATTTCTATGAACCGAAGCGACATCCTCAGGAAGCACACCGAGGGCGACAATACCCTTGGACTCAATTCTGCGAGCCAAATCAACCCCGTCGACAAAAGGAGGAACCGTCTTGGCCCATTCGATGTTCAAGAAACTCTTGGGCGGAAGCTCGGGAATGTGCGTGCTGGCTGCAGCCGGCACGGCTGTTGCGGCCGAATCCACGCCCGTTAATGGTGCGGACACGGCATGGCTTCTCGTGTGCTCAGCCTTGGTGATGCTGATGCTCCCCGGCTTGGCGCTCTTCAATGGCGGAATGGTCCAGCGCAAGAATGTGCTCAGCTCCATCATGCATTCGCTTTCGGCTTTGGGCATTGTCTGCGTTCAATGGATCGTGGTTGGCTACTCGCTCGCATTCAGTCCGGGAAACGCTGTGATTGGGGACTTGAGCCAGTTCTTCCTGGTAGGAACCGGAGTCGATTCCATGAGCGGGACGGTGCCCGCTTACGCCTTTATCATGTTCCAAGGCATGTTCGCGATCATCACACCCGCCCTCATCAGTGGAGCGATTGCCGAGCGCATGAAGTTCAGCACATACCTGGTGTTCATTCTCCTTTGGTCCCTGCTGGTCTACGACCCCCTAGCCCACTGGGTTTGGGGTGGGGGCTGGCTGGCCCAAATGGGCGTCATGGACTTTGCCGGCGGGCTTGTCGTCCACCTCTCCTCTGGGGCATCCTCCCTAGCGATTGTACAGCTGCTGGGCAAACGCAAAGGCTACCCCAGCGAGATGTTCGTCCCTCACAACCTGACCCTGACGGCCCTCGGGGTCGGACTGCTCTGGTTCGGCTGGTTCGGCTTCAATGCCGGTAGTGCCCTTGCAGCCAATGCAAACGCAGCACTCGCGTTTGCGAACACCATGATCGCGGGAGCCGCCGCCGCCTGCTCCTGGATGCTCATCGAATGGTGGATCGCGGGAAAGCCCAGCGCCCTTGGCCTCGCATCCGGCATCGTCGCCGGCCTTGCTTCCGTGACCCCGGCCGCTGGCTATGTGACACCGCCATGGGCCATGTTGATCGGTCTTGCCGGAGGTGGCATTTGCTTTTACGGAGTGCGCGTCAAATTCAAAGTTGGCTACGACGACTCCCTGGATGTGGTGGGAGTCCACGGCGTGACGGGCATTTGGGGCCCTCTGGCGACCGGGCTCTTCGCGTCCATCGGCGCCCAGGGACTTCTTTCCGGCAATGCCAGCTTCCTCGCTGTCCAACTCCTCGCCATCGTCGTCGTGGGGCTCTACTCATACGGATTGAGCTGGGTAATCGGGATCGCGCTCGAAAAGACCATGGGCCTCAGAGTTGGAGAAGAGGAAGAGATCATCGGTCTTGACAGAGAAATACACGGGGAAGTCGGGTACAGTCAATGAGTTAGGGGCACTTCCTTGCCTCTGGCGCATCTCGTGCGACCGCACTCAAAGGCATTTCACCCGGCAGAGTCCAACCTCCAACGAATAGGATTCCAATCACCAACTCATCCTTCCCGCAAAAGGGATTGCAGCTCCGACCATCGGGGCAGCGATCCCTTTTGTAACGCATAAACAGAGCCCAGGACTTCCTTCACGACAATCCCAATCGAAAGTGCGAAGGAAATGTCCCTTTGTGCAAAATTGGCGAGCCCATGATGCCACGCGCCGCCAGCTCCCACCCTGCCCCCGGGATCCCGGATGACGGACCTCGGATCACACACGAAGTCCTTGCTCCCCGCGCTAGCTCAGCGGTCTGCG
>CALBZH010000797.1 GCA_937889795.1 uncultured Syntrophobacteraceae bacterium
GATATCCACTCGTGACTGGAGTTCAGACGTGTGCTCTTCCGATCTCTCGGGAGCGTTTCGGAGAAGATCGTACAGCGGGTTCAGGATGTCCCAATATGGATTGTAGGAGGAGACATCCGGTCCAGCAGAATGCTGCTTGCCGTGGATGCCTCCGAGAACGCGCGAAAAGCCGTCCAGTACGCTGCTCCCTTGCTGGCAGCCAACGGAGCCGAGGTAGCTCTTTGCCATGTCGTGCGCGGTTTTTTGCCCACCCTCGGACCGACCCCTTTTCAGTCGGGAGAAGAGCTGGAAGGGCTGCTGCTCGAAAACCTCAAGCAGAAGGTCGCAAGCATGTTCGAGACCTACCGGGAGTGCCTTGAAAAAGCGGGCGTAGAGGCCCAAAGAATCGGGAATATCTGCAGGATCGGGAGTCTCAGCCGCGCAGCGGACATTCTTAACATCGCAAGAGAGGAAGGATACGGCACCATCATCATGGGCCGACGGGGGATATCGGTTGTCCGTGAGTTTCTCATGGGCCGGGTGACCAGTAAGGTGCTGAACGGCGCGGAGGGGCTCACCATCTGGATTGTGCCATGACGGAACGGGGAGCAGCGTCAGGCATCTTTCCATAAGGAGGTTTGCGCGATGACACGCGGCAATCTATCACCGCCCGAGAGCCAGGCCACATCGGATCCGGAGGTAGCCAGGACCGGAAGCTTTTTCGAGGGCTTCCCCCATATGATGTTTGTTGCGGATGTGGACGGCCGGCTTATCGAGGTCAACAAGGCGGGAGCCCGCCTGCTTCGCCATGCCTGCAAGGAGGCAATGACCGGAGCCTGCTCCATGGCCTCCCTCCTTCGCAATGCCGAAGACTGGCACCTCTTGTGGCAAAGGATCGCAACGAAGGGATTCGTCAAGGATCTGGAGGTGGAGATGCAGAGGAGGGACGGCAGCCGCTTTATCGCATCCATTACTGCGAGCCTTCGGAGGGCGCCCGACGGGATGCTCGTCTGCGACGGACTTGTGCGGGATGTTACCGAGCGAAGACACTTCCTGCAAGCTCTCGAAGAATCCGAAAGTCGCGTTCGAAAGATGGACGATCACATTCTCAACATGCTCATGATCATGTCCCACGACGTGAGAGGTCCGCTCGTCTCCATAACAGCCGGCCTGAAGCTCCTTGCGCGAGGCTCGTTTGGCGCCATGGACGAGAGTGTGACCAGGACCCTGAAAGGTTTGGTGTCGCAGGCCGTCCGGCTGCACGGCATCGTCGAGGATTGCCTGGCCAGGGCCTCCGTGGTGGAAGGATTTCACGAGACGCAGAGGGAATCACTCGATCTGAAGGAAGAGATCATCGATCCCGTTCTGGAAGAGCTCGCCGACGAAATCCAGGCTGCGGGCATCACGATTGACAGCCGTCTCGGGAGCATTCCGGCAAGGGCCGTCTCCCTTCATGCCAGCAGGAGATGGCTAAAAAGCGTGTATCGAAACCTTTTGAAAAATGCCGTCCAGTACGGCGGAAAAGGATGCACGATCGCATTTGGCCACGAGGACCAGGGCGACCGCTATCGGCTGAATGTCTACAACACGGGAGAGCCTGTTGCGGAAGAGCATCGAGCGAAGCTGTTCACGAAGTTCGGCTGTGTCGGAGCCGGGAAAGTCTCTCAAGGCGTAGGGCTGGGACTGTACCTGGTCAGGGAAATCATCCGAAGGCATGGGGGAGACATCTGGTATGAAGCCGGGCAGACTGGGTCGAACTTTGTTTTCACCATTTGCAAGGAGAAATAAGATGTCCTTTGAGGAACGATTCGGGAAGGTCCTCAGACTCGCGGACGCGCTGAGAGCGCATAAGGAACAGATGGTGGAGCTTGCGGTGAAAGACTTGCGCTTTACCGTCAAGGACAGCGCAAGAGAAGTGGACCTCGCCATCGACAGGCTCAAGATGTTCGAGGAGACGGAAAGCTTTCTCTCGAAGCGAAAGCCGCTGGGAGGTCCGGGCTCGCTGGTTTCCCTCATGCTTTCCTACAACGGCAGCGCCTGGGTCAATACGGCCATTCTATCCATCTACCTTGTCGGAAACCGTGTGACCGTCAAATTCTCTTCCAAGGGGCGTGATGTGATGAAGCTCACAGAAAGCCTTTATCGACCCATTTTCGGTGACGACGTGGCGTTCTACCCGAGCGGGGGCAGGATCTTCATGGAAGAATCCAGATCGGAAGAGCGTCGTGTAGGGAAAGAGTGTAGATCTCGTTGGTCGCCGT
>CALBZH010000798.1 GCA_937889795.1 uncultured Syntrophobacteraceae bacterium
GCGTTGAGAAAGGATGGAACCACCTTTCCCACCATCATGCACTCTACGCCGAAGCTTCGTGACGGCAAGCCGGCGGGACTCAGGGGAATCGTCATCGACGTCACCGACACCAAACAACTGGAAGCGCAGCTGCGGCAGGCGCACAAAATGGAGGCCGTCGGCACGTTGGCCGGTGGAATCGCTCATGATTTCAACAACCTGCTCCAGGCCATCCAAGGGTTCACCGAGCTCTTGCTCCTCGAAAGCGCTCCCGGCATGAAAGGATACGCGGAACTGGAGGAGATTGGGCGTGCCGCCCGTCGTGGCGGTGAATTGACGCGCCAATTGCTTGCCTTCAGTCGCAAGGTGGACTCCAGACTCGAGCCGGTTGATTTGAACCAGACGGTGGAGCACGTTCGGCGGCTGCTTGAGCGCACCATCCCCAAAATGATCCAGATCGAGCTGGATCTCGATGCGGGTCTGCACTCGGTTCGGGCTGATGCGTCTCAGATCGAGCAAGTCCTGATGAATCTTGCCGTGAATGCGAGGGATGCGATGCCGGACGGGGGCACGCTTCGCATCGAGACGCGGAATGTCACGCTGGATGAGGAGCACCGCCGCATCCAGCCGGAGATCTCAGCCGGAGAGTATGTTCTTCTCTCTGTTTCCGATACCGGCCACGGGATGGACCTGATCACGCGGGAGCACATTTTCGATCCCTTTTTCACGACAAAGGAAGTTGGAAAAGGCACGGGCCTTGGACTGGCGATGGTCTATGGGATCGTTAAAAACCACAACGGGCACGTGACCTGCGAAAGCAGGCCGGCCGCGGGGACCGTTTTCAGAATCTATTTCCCAGCCGTCGAGCCAATCGCGGTGCCTTCTCCCGCCTCCGTGGCGCGTCCGGCTCAACAGTCGGGAATGGGAGTCATCCTTCTCGTGGACGACGATGACGCGGTGCGGAGCCTCGGAGAGCGCATTCTCACGATGTACGGTTACGCCGTCGTCAGCGCCGCCAATGGCGAAGACGCACTGAGGCTTTACGAAGAGAAGAAGAGCTCGATAGACCTTGTCGTCTTGGACTTGATCATGCCCGGAATGGGAGGCAGGCAGTGTCTAAGGCAGCTCATGAAGATCGATCCCTCCGTCAAGGTCCTCGTTACGAGCGGCGATTCAGCCACAGCCCAGATGGAAGGCCTGTCCGAAATCGGAGCCACGGCCGTCCTGAGAAAGCCTTATGATGTGCAGCAATTCGTCGGGCTGGTTCATGAGAGCATCGAGGGAGTCGGGAGAGGGAGCCCGAGCGACCCCACCCAGCCCCACCCAGACTCCTCTCGGTGAGACTTGCCGTTCTCAGGGCAGATTGATCGTATAGACAGCCTGGTTGTTTCCTTCATTCGTTTCGGTTACCGTGCTTCCGGAATCCACAATGGCAGTCAACGCACTTGCCTCCCCGGTCAGGAGCTTCAACCGGGTCGCATAAAAGGATACCGAGGTGCTTAGCCCCGGATTAAGCTTGCCGATCCTAAAAGGCCTCTTGAGAACCACCAAGGTCGGATCGCTGTAGCCTACATTAACAAGGCAGGGCGGGGATACCTGATTCCCTCGGTTGGTCACTTTGATCTTGCCCCTGATCCGACAAAACCCATTCCGGTCCGGCCCGATGACCCTGACCTGCTCCCATGCTGCCTTGAGATCCGGTCCCAGCACGACGGGAGGAAGATCTCCCGCCCCGCCGTCCCGCCGATAGGATCCTCTCCCCGTGCCCCACAGCACGCGGGCGTCTCCTGTTCCCGGAAGGTCATACGCCACGAAGCCCGAATGCGCGGTGTTGAGGACAACCTCCAGTTCCCCGTCTCCGTCGATGTCGCCGAGTGTCGGTGCGGCCAAGGCCCCATTCCAGTTGGAGCTGTCGTAGGCCTGCGGCAACGGAGTCTCATGGAGCACACGCCCCAGATAGTCCAAAATGTGAAGCTTGCCCGTCGCGTTGCTCCCCTTTTGAGTCCAGGAAGCAAAAATGACCTCGGCATGGCCATCGTCATCCAGGTCCGCGACGACCGGTTCCGAGGCGAAGCGATAGAACCCTTCCGAAGGTTTATACACGGAGTAAGGCCAGTTTCCGTGCTCCGTCTTGTCGAGCCAGAAGCAGTGCACCTTGCCATCGTAGGACGCATAGAGGACCTCGGCGCTGCCATCGTTGTCCAGATCCACCGTAACCGGGTTTGCCTGGGCGTTTTCGATGATGTCGTATTTTTCGGTCAACGGCGCGCCCGTGTTGATCGGGATCGTCGTCCAATCGGCATTGGTCGCGCTAAAGCGGCTCCGGTCGGCATTGAAGATGTAAGGCGTGTTGTAAAGGTTCGTATAGGGGTCGGTATGGCAGTTGTGAACGTTTCCGACAGCGACGACCTCCTTGATGCCGTCGCCATTCACGTCAATGACGTTGGCAGGTCCGTGGGCGAAATTGGCCCTCGCTGTAAACTCGTCATAGCAGGGACCCCAGCCCTGTGTTTCGAATTCCAGATCGACGTAAGCGGGGACCTCCCCCCAGAGGTTCATGTCGTGCCCGGAGTGGCCGTGGTAGAGGCTGTTGGTCGTCAGTTGGGTGCCGTCTGACCGGTAGGCGGAGATCGTGATGGTATCCGAGGGAGCGACGATTTCGGGAAGATCGTCCCCGTCCAGGTCTCCGAGCGCGATGTTTGCGTTGTAGACGCCCCATGCGGAGCCTTCATCGGTGACTCCGAGCCGGGGCCACCCCGAGCGAACCGTCCCGGTGTGATCCAAGACCCACGTGTTCGTCTTGGAGCCGGAAGCACGTCCGACGACGATTTCGAGATCTCCATCTCCGTCGAGGTCTCCAACGGAAAGACTTCTAAGCTCGCCGCCTGCACTGTTCGTCCAAGGCCAACCGGCAGACTTGAACAGACCGTTTCCGCCAAGAACCGAGACGACTCCTCCGCTGTGCGCCGTTACAATTTCGA
>CALBZH010000799.1 GCA_937889795.1 uncultured Syntrophobacteraceae bacterium
GGTGCCCGCAGGCAAGAACATCTCAGAAATGTTGCTGGTGTAAGCCATGGAAAAAGGTGACAAGCAGAAGCATACAATCGGCGTGTTGGTTGAGAACCAGCCTGGCGTGCTGTCACGCGTGGCCGGGTTGTTCAGCGGCAGGGGATTCAACATCGATTGCCTGACAGTGGCGGAAACCAATGAGCACGGGGTGTCGCGCATCACATTGGTGACCGAGGGCGACCAGCACATTCTGGAGCAGATCATCAAGCAGCTGAACAAGCTGATCAACGTGATCAAGGTCTATGATTTCCGGGAAACGGAGTTCGTTGATCGGGAAATGGCTCTGATCAAACTCAAGGCTGAATCCCAGACCCGTGCGGAAGTGCTCCGCATTTCCGACATCTTTCGCGCGAAGATCGTGGATGTGAGTCCCCACTACTACACGCTCGAAGTGACGGGCAACGAAACGAAGATCGCGGCCATCCTCGAGCTTCTCGAGCAGATCGGGATCGTCGAGCTGGCAAGGACTGGAAAAGCAGCCCTGGCACGGGCAAAAAAGCACTGATGATCGGTGCCGGAGAATCTCATCGATCCCCGGGCTCTCAGGGTCGCGGGATCAAGAAATGATCAAGCATTGACGGAGGTTTTTTCATGCGGATGTACTATGAGGCGGACGCGGATGCGAACGCGCTTCGCGGCAAGAAGGTGGCGGTCATCGGGTATGGCAGCCAGGGACACGCTCAGGCTCAGAACTTGCGGGACAGCGGAATCGAAGTCATTGTCGGCCAGCGGCCCGGCTCAGACAACTACGACAAAGCCGTGGAAGATGGATTCAAGCCCGTCTCCGCACGGGAGGCCGCTGAAGCGTGTGACGTGATCCAGATCCTGACCCCCGATCACACCCAGGCCCGCATTTATGCGGAAGACGTTGCTCCGTCCATGAAAGCCGGAAAGACCCTCCTTTTCTCGCACGGGTTCAACATCCACTACGGTCAGATCGTCCCACCGCCGGAAGTGGACACCGTGATGGTGGCGCCCAAGGGGCCGGGGCACCTGGTGAGGAGCGAGTACGTGAGGGGCGCCGGCGTTCCGGCACTCGTCGCGATTCACCAGGACGGATCGGGGCATGCCTTGCAGACGGCACTGGCCTATGCGCGTGGGATCGGTGCCACGCGGGCCGGGGTCATCGAAACCACCTTCAAGGAAGAAACGGAGACGGATCTTTTTGGGGAGCAGAGTGTCCTGTGCGGGGGTGTTTCCGAGCTCGTCAAGGCCGGGTTTCAGACGCTTGTGGAAGCCGGATACCAGCCCGAGATCGCGTTTTTCGAATGCATGCACGAGCTCAAGCTCATTGTCGACCTGATCTACCGGGGCGGACTGGCCTACATGCGCTACTCCATCAGCGACACGGCGGAGTACGGTGACCTGACGCGCGGCAAACGGATCATCACGGACGAGACCCGTAAGGAGATGAAGAAGATCCTGGGGGAAATCCAGAGCGGTGCTTTCGCCCGGGAGTGGATCCTGGAAAACCAGGCCGGCCGGCCGATGTTCCGTGCCATGCGGGAGCATGAGCGACGGTTGCTGGTCGAGGAAGTGGGCGCGCGGCTCCGTGACATGATGCCGTTTCTCGATGCCAAGAAAATGATCTGAGTGCGGAAGGACCCGACGATTGAGCCCGACGGATTTTAGAGCGAAGGCTCGCCATATTCCTGTTGCCCGCGAGGGTATCCCGTATATCCTCGCGGTTGCCTTTGCAGCCCTGGTCATGGCGATTCTAGGTGTTGCCAGTCTGGCGGTGCTGCTTCTCGTGGCGACGCTGCTCGTGTGGCATTTTTTCAGGGATCCCGAGCGCATGATGTGCTCTTTGCCGGAGGAAGTCCTCTCGCCCGCCGACGGCAAAGTGATTGTGGTTGAAAGGGTCGAGGGAGCGCGGTTTGTCCAGGCGCCGTGCATGAAGATCAGCATTTTCATGACCATCCTGAATGTGCATGTGAATCGGGTTCCCTGTTCGGGAGTCATCCAGGCGATCAGCTACCAGAAGGGCGCTTTTCATGCGGCTAATTTGAGCAAGGCCAGCATTGAGAATGAGCAGGGTTGGATCTGGGTTCGGACCGATTCTGGTCATGATGTTGTGGTCACCCAGATTGCTGGGCTGATCGCGAGACGGATCATCTGTTGGCCTCGCCAGGGTGATCGCGTGGAGCAGGGTGAGCGCTACGGGATGATCCGGTTCGGGTCTCGCGTGGATGTCTACGTTCCAGTGAACGCCGAGATCCGGGTAGCAGTCGGGGATCGTGCCTACGGGGGTGAAACGGTAGATCGGAAGAGCACACGTCTGAACTCCAGTCACGAGTGGATATCTC
>CALBZH010000800.1 GCA_937889795.1 uncultured Syntrophobacteraceae bacterium
CCGTGGGGCCGATCTCAAGCACACCCAACAACGACATGTTCCTTCACAAGATAGGAACCCTGTCCAAAATCTCCACGCTGACCCCGTAGAGGAATGAGTTACGAATGAAGCCAGACATGGAGAGCCCTCCCCCGGGAGGGCTCATTCGTGTCCCCTTGGGTTTAGCGTGTATCCCCTGCTCCCCTCAATCCTCAATCCAGGCCATCTTCTGTGCCGCGAGTCATAGGCGTCTCACGAATGAGACCCTATCCTTTGATAGCCTTCGATGGGCTGCCCGCTGTGCTCGATGCTATTGAGATGGCGTAGGAATCTTCCGGATCACGATAGGGGATAGACCTTTTCCAGTATGTAGGCCACTCCCAGGAGGACTTGGGTGGTGAGGATAAACATGACGTTGCTGCCCAAGGCTGGAACGAGCCTTTCCCTGTCGGAGTATTCCTTCGAACCCTTCATGGCTTTTACGGCTAGAGGCAGACTCAAGAAGGACAGCAGAGAGTAGACGGGCATTACGACACTGCCGGTTGCAACCGTCACCAGGACACAGCCAACAATCCAGACATAAACGGCTATTGTCGCTAGCCTGAAAAATCTGCCGGCCGCTTCCATCCCGAAAACAACGGGCGTTGTCTTCCTGCCCCCTTTGCGATCTGCTTCCACGTCGGGAAACTCGTTCAACAGAAGAAGATTGTGAACCAGGATGCCGCTGGGTATCGAGGCGGCCAGTACCACCCAATCGTATCTGCCCGTCTGAACGAAGTACAAGCCCAAGATAGGCAATATGCCCAACCCCAGCCCAGGGGACCACTCAGGCCAGTAGGTTTTCAGGATCACCGGCGTGTACAGGACCAGACACAGGGTCGCCGCAACAATGAGGGGAATCAGCTGCCAGCCTCGAACGATCACAAAGAAGATGCCTATCACGAGGGCTGCCAGCGAGGTGACGACCCCGACCCAGAGAGCTTGATTCAGAGGAAGCTTCCCTTCGGGAATGAGCCCGCTGCCCCCGCTGAAGGGGGTTCTCTTGACATTGAGATCGATTCCACTCCTGAAATCGAAATAATCGTTGATTGCGTTAGAGCTGCCATGAGTCAACAGCAGTCCAAAGCCGGCAAGGAGTGCGTATCCAAGATTTACAGAGCCATAGTACCAGGCAATCGCAGTCCCAAGGAACGTGAGAGCGATCGATAGGAAAAGGAACTGGGGCCTGGTTTCCTTGAACCACAGCAGCAATATTGCCATACGATCTCCTGGCCCAGCCGGCAAGGTCTGGGTGCCTAAGAATAATGCCGAATCAAGCCAGGGTCCTCCCTGGCATCCATGTAAGTCGTGGTCATCACCGTGGCGATGCTGTGCGGCGAGACAAATAAGTTACCCTGCGCGCTCGCGGAGCTGGGCATGGAGATCCGTGGCAAACCCATTTTGTTCCCACGCAGGTGATCAGGGTGCTTCATCCCGAGAGACCGGCTTCAGGCGGACCATGGAACAAAACACCCCTGCGACGCAAAGGAAACAGAAGAGCACCATGCAAAGGTGCATGCTCGCCAGGAAGGAGGACTGTGTTTCCGCACTGACCGGCTGGTCCCCCATGAAATGCTTGAACACGAGGGTAATGACGGTCATGCTGCACAGCATCCCCATGGTCCGCATGGTGGCCAGAAAACTGGATGCGACGCCATAACTCTTTGGTGAAACGCTCCCCATGACCGCGGTTGTATTGGGGGATGAAAAAAGGCTGAAGCCCACGCCCATCAAGGCGAGCATTCCAACGATCGCGTGTATGGGGGTCACGGCATGGATCTGAGAAATCAGACCCAGTCCCAAAGCACACAAGGCCATGCCTGCAGTGGCCAACCCCGCGGGTGAAACCCTGTCTGCCAATCTTCCAAACAAGGGAGAGAGAACCGACTGAAACACGGGCTGCACGATGAGAATCCATCCTGCCCCTTCGGGAGAATGCCCCCTCACGATCTGCAAATACAGACTCAAAAAGAAAGCGATGCCGGATGAGGCGGCATAATTGATCAGGGTGGCCAGGTTGCTGAAGGCAAAAACCCGGTTGCGGATGATCAGGCCCACATCAAGAATGGGCGATGCGCTCCGGCGCTCAAAGGCAAGAAAGGCCAAAAATCCTAGCGATCCTATTGCCATCAGGCCCCGATAGATGCCATCCTCTTTCTGATTGAGAGCACCGTATATGAGGCAGAACAGGGAGGCCACGTAAAGAAAGCTTCCGACGAGATCGAATCGCTCACCCCGGGCCTCAGCCCATTCGCCTTTGAGCTTCAGCACGGTGAGAAATAGACAGGCGATCTCGATCAAGATCGCCAAATAGAAGATCCACCGCCATCCAAGGTGGGTGACCATAAATCCCGAGAGGACCGGACCCAGGGAAAGCCCCAGGTAGACGCATCCAACGATGATCCCCATGGCCCTCCCTCGTTGGGCCGGAGGAAAGACCGAGGCCAGGATGGCCACGCTGTTTCCTGAGATCATGGCTCCGCCCGCCCCCTGGAAAAATCGGAACAGGATGAAAGTCTCGATGGTGAAGGCAAATGAGAGCAAGAGAGTTCCCAGGGTGAACACGAAAATGCCAATGGTGAAGATTCTTCTCCGACCATAGATATCACCCAGTCGTCCAGCAGGAAGTAACAAAAGGGAAAAGGCCAGGATGTAGACCGTTTCTACGAGCCCAAGCTGAACCGCGCTGGCTGAAAAATCTTTGCCAATAGCAGGAAGGGCCACTCCTAAAGCAGACAGCATAAAAGGAGTCAAGAATTGAACTGCACTCACCACAAACAGAATAATAGCTCCAGAGGCGGCATGATCAGAGCGCATTAATATGGTGGCCTGAGATGAAGTCTTAGGGTTGCTATGCATGCTTATTCTACGGTAATGTTTAGGGTATGATTAATTTGTATTTTGCTGATTTCGTAGGCGGAATGTTATTCTGAATACGGTTTCCTGAGGCGAAGAGCGGAATGTCAGCTCCCAGCCATGGATGGTTTCCAGGATCAGCTTGGTTGCGTAGAGCCCAAGACCCACTCCTCCCTTCTTTCCGTGAGTTACGTAAGGCGAGAATAGATCTTTTTGAATATCCTCGGGAATTGAGCTGCCTCCGTTATGAATTTCCAAGACTGGAGCGCCGTGGTCATCTTCTTTGAGAATCACACGGACAGTCTGGAGCCGCTCTTCCGCCTCCACCGCGTTCTTGAGAAGGTTCTCCAACGCTCGTTCCAGCAGCAAGCGATCTGCCGGGAGGGGCGAGACTCCTCCCATCCGATTGTCGAAAACGAGATACACTTCCTTGCCGGCGGCGAAGGGTTTCATTTGCTCTATTTTTGAATGGATAAGAGTGGACAAGTCCAGGGTTTCATCGTTTCGCTTATATTCGCCTGTTTCCAGGAGGAGAAGCTCTCTCGTGGAATCCAAGAGAGCGATCAGTCCTTCAGATTCATCCTGAACAATCTCAATATATTTCTCAACTCTAGCTTTTTCATCTTGCCTAAAAGCTGGAGCCAATCTTTTTGCAGCAAGGGAAATAATCACCAGTTTATTTTTCAAATCATGACGGGTGATGCGTTCAAGTCTATTCCGCATCAGCTCATAGCGTTTACGGAGTGTAATATCGCGGATAATAGCGGTAATGAAGTATTTCTTGTTATTGAATTTGACCATTGAGTGTGTCAGCTCGATGGGAAAGATTTCGCCTCCTTTCCGTATCGCCTCGAACTGCTTAATGTCAGACGTATAGGAGGCGTGTCTGTCAATATTGGCAACAAATAGGTCATAGCTTTCTCTGTGCCTTTGGCGATAAGATTCAGGAATGATTGTCTCTAGTCCTAAATTCTGAATCTCTTCTTTGGTGTAGCCAAATATCAGCTCGGCCATTTTGTTCCACACGACGATTCTCTCGTCTTGGTCAACGGTTATAAATGCATCGGAGAGAGAATCGACTACCTGTTCAAAGAAATGATCCATATCGTGATTCCTGCTATTCCCGATAGACAACAAACATCGCTCTCCCTTCTTCCGCTTGAGGGCTCGGGATTCCCACGCGCTGAGAGAATCAAGGGCACCACAAGACGCGCTTCGTGCCATTCAGGACCTTGGCCAGAGCCAAGCCGCCCCACGCGCTCCACTCGAATCGCCGTGCTTGCTGCGATTGATTGGCGTTTCAGCAGAATCTCCTCGGTCTAATTGTAGCAAACCCGCATTCATCATCGGGCATGCCGACACGCATCCGTTTTGTCGTGCCCAGATGCTCTTGGATAGAACCAGTCGTCTTTCACGAGCTCGGTCTCATAGGACAATGACTCATCAGGCGCCTCTTGAAAACGACGGAGCCGAGCCGCATGAGACCACTTCGCCGGAAGACAACAGGCGTATCGGAGAACGCACGCAGCATGGCTGTGAAACGGTGATGCTGAAGATAACAGAATTGTTGCCACTGAGTACACAGCCATGGAGCAACGTGTCCAAAAACCGACATCGTCGTCCCCGCGAAGGGGGATTAAAAAGTTGAGGCTTGACTCACGCGCAGCTTACCCAGAACGTAACGGATAGGCTCGTAAGGATCCCGTTGGATGAGCTCTCGCTCTTCGGTGCTCGTTATCTCCTCGAAGTCAGCCACCGCAGCTGGTCTCAAATGGGATTCCGATGCAACGTGCTTTTGGGTTTTCTGTAACCCTTCTCTGTATACCGGAAATCAAACTGGCGCGGCCTCCCCAAGGAACCTGAGGTATTCATGGCCGTCCGCTGCTCACCGAGCGCGAAAGGCTCCCCAGCGAGAGACAGCCTGCGTCGGGTGACGATGGCTCGTCACTTGGATCCATGCTTTCGCTTGCTCGACACCTCGCCCAACTTCAGTTGCTAAACCGTACATAGGGGCGTACATTGCCTCTACGATTCTCATCCCCCATTCGTGAGGTGACCGAGATGCAGGAGACCAATGTGGTTGAGCTGCGGAAGCGCATCAAGCATTATTTTGACGCGGTGGAAAAGGGTGAGGTGGTGCGCGTTTACCGCAACGGTAAGCCGATTGCCGAGATCCTGCCGCTGACGAAACGGGAGGCTTCCTGGAAGCGAGGAGCGCCGCGGCTGAAGGTGCCGGGCCTGTCTTTCAGCCGGGAGATCCTGAAAGATCGCGCGGAACCCGAGCCATGAGAGTCTTCTTCGATCCCTCTGCATTCGTCAAAAGGTACATCGAGGAACCCGTACGGACAAGGTTGTCGCCATCTGCAGGCAAGCCGATAGCCTGGTTCTTTGCGCGATGTGCCTTCCGGAGATGATTTCGACGCTCAACAGGCTTGTTCGTGAGAACAACCTGTCAGCCGAGGACTATCAGAAGACTTGGGATCTCATTTTGAGGGACATCGAGGATGCCGAGATCCTGCTATGTCAGGCCGGACGTGGTCATTCAGACCATGCGATGCCTCGAGAGCAATGCATTGCGTGCCATGGATGCTCTGCACCTTGGGTCCGCCCTCATGGTGAAGCCGGACCTTGTTGTGTCGTCGGATCAAAGGCAGATTGAGGCCGCCAGAAGAAAGGGCCTCAAGGTCATGGAGGCATGAGCATTCCCCGATGAGCAGGACCAAGGGAGATCG
>CALBZH010000801.1 GCA_937889795.1 uncultured Syntrophobacteraceae bacterium
GTAAGGCAGGTAGTCGTTTGGACAATCCCCGGTGAGCGTCTTCTGACCAAGATCCCTGTTCTTGTCAGCCCATGTGACGCCGCCATCGATGAAGAACAAGTTCACGACGTGCCCCTTCGTATGGGCGATCTTGGCGAACTGGAAACACCTGGTGGCAGCCTCGTTATCATCCTTGCTCAGCACGAACAGAAAATTGGCCATCACTTGCCTCCTTCACAGTTTGTTGTTCTCCACGGGTTGTACTCCGCCATCAACGTCTCCACCTTAGCCAGATCAACCGGAGGAATTCAAGCAGAATACCTGATTGGTACTTCTGACTTTCTTGCAGCTCGTGGTATTGTAAACACATTGTAAAGCGAGCGGTTCGGATGATCCTTCGATTGGGGATCCTGGTATTCGTTTGTCGAGGTGCCGTTTTCATGCCCGCTCATTCGTGCTTTGAGTCTTGCCGGAGTAGAAAAGGAAGAACGACTCTTGCGGAAGGGTGCTGCCAAACGCCTTCTCCCGCGGAGGGCTGCCAAGATGAGGAATTCACGTGAAATGATGAGCAGGATTCCGGTCGTTGCGTTCACTCCTGCACTGATTGCTGCCGGTGCTTCCATCCTTCTAGCCTCGAAGAGCTCTCAGGTCTCGTCTTGGGTTGGGCCGATCGTTGTGCTCTTTGCCACTCTGACGGGGTGCTGGATCACGTTCTGGCTGCTTCTGAAAAAGAAACGGCTGAGTCGTCCCGAAGACGACGCCAGGGATCCAATGGGGCCGGGGGAGCACGCTGGCGTCGAGGCTGAGGCTGCGTCCGACATGACGATGGGCCTTCTGAGCGCCCATCATGACACGGCCGGATCGATCGGGGACCAGGAGGATTTCGCCTACCAGTTGATCGACACGGCCCAAGCGATCGTACTGGTCCTCGATGCCCAGGGGCGGATTCTTTTAACCAACCGGTTCATGGAAGAGCTGACGGGTTATCGGTTCGATGAGATCAAGGGAGAGGACTGGTTTTCGACGTTTATCCCCGAACGGGACCGGGGACGGCTCCGACGGCTGTTCTTGAAAGCCGTCGGCAACATCCGTACGGGGGGGCATGTGAGCGCAATCCTGACCCGGGAGGGAGCGGAGCGGGAAATCGAATGGCATAGCCGAACGCTCTACGGCCAAGACGGCCAGACCGTGGGGCTCCTGTCGATCGGACTGGACGTGACAGAGCGAAGAAGAGCCGAGGAGGCGCTGAGGCGGAGTGAAGAGCGATATCGGGCGATCGTGGAGCAACAGACAGAGCTGATCTCTCGTTACACCCCCGATGGGACGCTGACGTTCGTTAATGATGCCTATGCGCGCTATTTCGGGGAAAAGCCATTGGAGCTGCTGGGAAACAAATTTTGGCACCATGTTCCGGCCGAAGATCAGCCTGCTTTGATGAAGCACATTGCGTCACTTGGTCCGGATCGCCCGTTGGCCACCATCGAGCACCCGGTGCTGACGCCGGATGGAGTGCGCTGGCAGCAGTGGAGGGACCGTGCCGTTCTAGGATCCGATGGAGAGCTGGTCGAGATTCTGGCGGTGGGGCGTGACATCACGGATAGAAAAGAAGCTGAGCTGAAGCTGGAGAAGGAGCGACAGAGGCTTTACGCGCTGCTGGATGGACTCCCCGCGGTCGTCTGTCTGCACGACAGGGAGTACATCATCCAATTCGCCAACCGTGCCTTTCGGGAAAGCTTTGGCAGCGGAGAGGGTCGTCACTGCTACGAAGTGCTGCGTGGATACGAGGGTCCGTGCGGGGATTGCATGACGCAGAAAGTGCTGGAAACGTTGGCGCCCCATCGCAGTGAGTGTGCGCTTGAGAAGACGGGGAGAACGTATCAGGTTTTCAGCTACCCGTTTACGGATGTCGACGGGACGCCTTTGGCTCTCGAGCTTTGGATTGATGACACGGAACGGAAGGAGAGCGAGCGAGCCCTTCGCGAATCCGAGTCCGCTTTGCGCGCACTCTCCTCGCGGCTGTTGAAAGCCCAGGAGGAGGAGCGCAAGCGGATTGCTGTCGAATTGCATGACAGCATCGGGTCTTCCCTCACCGGGATCAAGATGTTCCTCCAGAACGCGATGGCTCTTCTGAAGGGCGGGGAATCCGCCGAGTCCGCCTTGGAGCACCTGCTTTGGGTTACGCAGAACGCCATCGAGGAGAGCCGACGCATAGTGACGGACCTCCGTCCTTCCATTCTGGACGACTTGGGTATCGTGAAGACCGTCGGTTGGTTTTGTCGTGAATTCATGAGGATGCACCCGAACGTGTTCGTCGAGGAGGTGGTGGACGTTCAGGAGGAGGAAATCCCGGATGACCTTCGGATCGTAATCTTTCGAGTGATGCAGGAAGCCTTCCACAATATTGCCAAGCACAGCGGAGCGGAGTTTGTTACGGTGGATTTCAGAAGAGCGGATGGGAAGATTCAAATTACCATCGAAGACAACGGAGGGGGATTTGACGTTGATTCGATCGAGGTGTTGCGCAAGCAAGCTCAAGGAATTGGCCTGACCGGCATGAAAGAACGGACGGAGCTCAGTGGCGGGGTGTTCGAGCTCCGGTCGACTCCGGGCATGGGGACCGAAGTCCGGGCCTCATGGCCCGCAATCGGCCCCTGACAGACGCCTGCGAGGACTTGGGCTCGCTGCCAATCTCCGGTGACGACCGGGGCTATGAAAGCGATCTCGAAGCAAGGGGCCTGGCATTTGGGATCGGGAGCCTCGACAGGGTTCCGCAAGACTCACTTGGCCTGTCTGGGAGGCAGTGAGCTCGTGACGCCGCGGACAAAGTCGGCACGTGCCTGGGGATCGGTGATGCAGAGGCCGACCAGGTCGTCCAGGCTGTCCATGATCTGCTGGGCTGCCACCTGAGCCCGGTCCTGCCCGTATTGGTCCTTGGCTTCAAGGGAGAGGTAAATGATGCGTGCGAGTGCCAGGGAGAGCTCGGCGATGTTCTGCTGGATAGCGATCAACTGGTCGCGGGCGACCTGCATCTGCTCGCTTGTTTCCTTGGTGCGCAGCTCACGCTCCTTAGGGCCCTCTTCCGCGGCCTTGAGCGCCTCGGTGAGGTCTTCCGCGGTTTTCCCTCGTTGCTCAGCTTCTGGCGGAGCTCCTCGCTGGTCGCCAGAAGTGCGGCAATGGCCTCGCGCTCGGTCGAAGCGCTTTTCTTCATTTCATAGAGAGCGTCGTCCTTGATCTGATTGATCTGGGTCTGAAAGAGCTCGAAGCCAGGCACTTGGAACTGGACCTGGCGAACCCAGTCATGGTGAGCGATTCCCCACCCCGAGACCATCCCGAAGAGGAGGAGGACGGTCAGCACGGGTGCATCAATGCGCCTTCCAACCGCCATGCCAATCGAAAAGACGGTTACCATCGCAAAGACGGCTAGTCCGATCGCTTCCTTCATCTTCAGTCTTCTCCCTTTTGATAGGCCTGCCCGACCCAACGAGGTATGGGATTGGGCATTGTGAGAGCACTTGAGCGCGTCAACAGCGGAATCGCCGGCCGGACCGGAAGGCTGGCTGAGTGAGAACATTCCGGTTTCTGGCATTTTCCGACACGAAGTGCAAGGGAATCTGCGTGACTCCGAGCAGGTCTTCAAGCGTTCGCGCCAAGGAGGATCAGAAGGCGAGGGGATTGGATCTGGCTAGGAGACGACTTGGACGGCGTGCGGTGCTTGTTTTCGGGAGAAAAAAAGCACAATGTTCTCAGCCGCTGTGCATTTTCATTATCGCTTCTTGTGAATTTTATGGTAAAGATAGGCCGCCAAGGCAAACTGGACGGGTTGTGCAAATCAGGGCGACGGAATTGGCTTCAGGAAGGTCTCGATGGTGTGCCAAAGGAGGTGCAATGGAAGGTCGATTTGTGGTGAAGGAAGATCAACTGGTTCTGGATCGTGAGACCGGACTGATGTGGCAACGACAGGCCTCGAGTGATCGCATGGTCTGGAAGGAAGGGTTTGGCTTTATCGACACCCTGAATCAGGCCAAATTTGGGGGCTTCAGCGATTGGCGCTATCCAACCAAAGATGAGCTGGAAACGTTGATTTTGAAGGAAGAAAATCGCCTGACGGGTCTGTATCTCGATGGTGTCTTCGGCAGTCAAAGGAACTGCTGGTCCTCGTCCGAGGCCGGACATCACAAAGCATGCTACGCGGATTTCTACTACGGGGATTTGTATCTCATCGAAGAAAATTACGCCAACCACTTCATCCGGGCGGTGCGTAGCTCCCAGGGGTGAGATGGCTTGCCTCGAAATGGGTGGAGCAGTCGGTCCGCGGCCACCTGGAAGGTGGGAGAGATCGTCGCTGGACGTGGTCCTTTATCAGCCGGAGATTCCTCAGAACACGGGGAACGTCGCCCGGACCTGTGCTGCTACCCACACGCCTCTTCATTTAGTCGAACCGTTGGGCTTCCGGATCACCGATAGGCATCTCAAAAGGGCCGGCCTGGATTATTGGCCGTTCGTGTCGCTCAGGGTCCATCCGAACATGGAGTCCCTGAAGGCAGCCCTGCCTGGAGCGAGGTGGGTGCTCTTCTCTGCCCACGCGTGCCGGTCGGTCTATGCCTTTCGGTTTCGGCCTGGTGATTGCCTGGTCTTCGGGTCCGAAACGAGCGGTCTCCCGAAAGAACTCCTTGACCTAGCGCCAGAGAATGTTCTACAGATCCCAATTGATCGATCCCAAGTCCGAAGCCTGAATCTGGCGACCTCCGTTGGGGTCGCACTGTTTGAGGCTATGCGCCAGCTGATGTTGCGTGATTCCTGATCAAGCTCCGCCCACCGCAGTGACGTGAAAGGTGTTCTCTACGGCATCCACCTCAAGCCATTTGGGAAGCCCTATGGAGAAGCTCAGTAAGGAAGGGGTCTTGGCAAAGGTCTTTGAGCTCTGCCCGGAGATTCAGCAGTTGGGGATTCAGCCCGTTGTTTTGGGCAAAGGAAATCGGTATTGAGTGATCCTATTTGAGAGCAGGGACTGCTCGAAGAAGAAAGCGCCGTTGAGCTCGTTTCGAATCCGGCCCGGTAACGATGAAGGATACGGTCCCGGGGCGAAGCTTCCGTGGGCACAGGACCTGTGCTTGGCAGTGAAAGAAGCGACCAGGAAGATGAAGTGGAGCAGCAAGGGCTCTTGCGGGAAGAAGCGCGCTGGCGGCCAGACGAATGGAGATAAGTCAAGTGGCGGAAATCGAGTGGAAAGGTGCCGTATGGAGAGCTGCGTTCGGTAGCCTTTCCGTGAAGGAGTTGTTAACGATCCTCAAGGGCTTTGGGCCCATGGAAATATTGGAATTCGAAAAGCCGGAGCTAGCCAAAGGGCAGATCAGCATCTCGCTATCTCCGGAAGGCAAGAAACAGATCACGTTGTACCATCTGGAAGTCGAGGGTCTGCGGCGAAAAGGCCAGGGACGCGCTGCCCTTCAATGGCTCAAGCAGATTTTCAAGGGGGACCTGTACGTCGAGGATCCTGGGGTGATTCGGGTGAAGAATGCGAATCCGGAGACACTCCTCTTTTGGGTCAAGATGTTTCGGGAAGGGCTCATTGAGGCGCTGGAGAGTGAAATGTGTGCCCTTCAACCCGAGATGAGTGAAGAGGAGATCGGTCGGCTCGAGGCAGCGCTCCGAGGCTCGGGCGTGTCGGACAACAGTCGGGCCATGAGTCATGAACGCTAAGGCCAAGATCCGCAGTGCCGGAGAAATCGCTCTCTTGTGCGATTCCATCCGTGAGGAGCCGGGGATTCGAATTGTTTTCACGAACGGCTGTTTTGATCTCATGCACGTTGGGCACGTGCGCTATCTTGAGGAGGCGAGGGGGCTCGGGGACTGGCTGATCGTTGGTGTCAACACGGATGCCTCGGTCAGAGGGTTCAAAGGGCCGTTGCGTCCGATTGTTGAGGAGCACGACCGTTTCGAGGTCTTGGCCGCCCTTGAGTGTGTGGATTATGTGGTGCCATTCGATACGCCTGATCCGCTGCCCCTCATTCGCGTGGTCCGACCGCATGTTTTGGTGAAGGGAGCGGATTGGCAGGAAGATCAGATCGTCGGGGCGGATGTGGTGCGCGCTGCCGGAGGAGTGGTTGTGAGAATCCCGCTTACACCCGGGAAGTCCACCACAACCTTGATTGACCGCATTGTTTCTCGATTCAAAGCGACATGACTTGCTCTGAGCCGGGATCGCTGTGAGCCCATTGTGAGAGGATAGCTTGGGAGCCAAACGGGTCAAACCTGAAAGGAATGCTGCAGCCGCGAAAGCGAAGCCTAAGGATCTGCCCCAAGAGGGTTTGCTGGGCTTCAAGGAGTGGCTTGAGCTGCATCAGCAGAAGCTTACCGTCATCGTTGCATCCCTCTTCGTCGTATTATTGGTGGTTTGGGGTGTGAACGCGTTTCTTGACCGCAAGGAGCGGAGTGCCGAGTCGGAATATGCCGCGATCCTGAAAGAATGGCCTTCAGGGGATGCTGCCGATGCCGCGGTGTGGCAAGGCCTTCAGGGCAAGCTGGAAAAGTTCGCGGCCGAAGCGGGCACCACACGAGCGGGCCTTTATGCGCGGATGGACCTGATGCGGGTTCTGCTGCAAGAAAAGCGATTCGACGAGGCGGTCCGGATTGCGGGTGAGCTGGTGAGTCGAGCGAGCGACAAGGAGGTGGGGGCGCTTTTGAGGTATCAGCTTGCTCTGACCTACGATAGGGGTGGCAAGCCCGACGAGGCCTTGGCTCAATGGAGCGCCTTGAAAGCGGATCCACTCCCGGGTGTGGAGCGGGAGGTGGATTGGCGCTTAGGCCGCCACTATGCGGCGAAGCAGGAATTTGCAAAGGCCGTTGAGCATTACGAGTCGGCTCTGAAGCATCCCGGTGATTATCCCGGTGCTGCTCTGTTGCAGGAAGACTTGGCCGCGGCAAAGTCCAAGATGCCGAAGGGCTCGTAATACAATCGGCTTGACAGCGGTTAGGGGATTCGCTATTGAGCGACCACTGACTTAGAGGTTGACGCTGGGAGAGCTTAAGATGCTTGGAGGGTTCCTCTTTGGCTGCTTCTGGTTCCGGAGAGGCTTCTTTTTTGCGAGGCCTACTCATGGCGGACAACGGAGGCGGCATCTCAACTGAAATTGTCTCGCACCATGGGTAGGCGCACCAAGCGGAGCCCATGGTGAGTTGCGCTGATGGAAAGCCGTGGGTTTCGATCTCACGGCTTTTTTTATGTGGAACCGGCATAGGTTTACTAAGGAGACGGACAGCATGATTCACGATCTCGAATTTGAAACACTTCCCCGCGAGGCGCTCCAAGCCATTCAGCTGCGTCGGCTGCAGGCTGTCGTGGAGCGTGTCTACGCGATGGTCCCCTTCTACCGGAGCAAGTTCGACGCCGCGGGTGTGACCCCGGCCGACATCAAGACCTTGGATGACCTGCGACGACTTCCGTTTACCATGAAGCAGGATCTTCGCGACAATTATCCGTTCGGGATGTTCGCCGTACCCATGGATCACGTTGTCCGCATCCACGCCTCTTCCGGAACGACTGGGAAGTCCACGGTGGTCGGCTATACGGCACGGGACATTGCCACCTGGTCCAGTCTGATGGCGCGGGCACTGGCCGCCGCCGGAACCACCCGCGGCGACATCATCCACAACGCCTACGGTTATGGTCTTTTCACCGGCGGACTGGGCATCCATTACGGGGCTGAAAAGCTCGGTGCCTCGGTGATTCCCATTTCAGGAGGCAACACGAAGCGTCAGATCATGATCATGAAGGACTTCGGGCCAACCATCCTGACGTGCACGCCGTCTTATGCGCTCCATCTGGGGGAGGTCGCGGACGAGGTCGGGGTGGATTTCAAGGAGCTAAAATTCCGAGCAGGCATCTTCGGGGCGGAGCCTTGGTCGGAGCAGATGCGCGAGGAAATCGAGCGCAAGCTCGACATGAGCGCCCTCGACATTTACGGACTCAGCGAGGTCATGGGGCCCGGGGTTTCGGTGGAATGCATCGAAGCCAAGAAGGGCCTGCACGTCTTCGAAGACCATTTCATCGCGGAGATCATCAATCCCGAAACGGGAGAGGTGCTGCCTTACGGCGAGATGGGGGAGCTTGTGTTCACTTCCCTCACGAAGGAAGCCTTCCCGGTGATCCGTTACCGGACGCGTGACATCACGTCGTTGAATCCGGAGCCCTGCATCTGCGGTAGAACGCATCTGCGCATGAACCGTGTGAGCGGCCGTTCGGATGACATGCTCATCATCCGAGGCGTGAATGTGTTCCCCTCCCAGATTGAAGCCGTCCTCATGGAAATCAAAGAGGTGGAGCCGCATTATCAGTTGATTGTGGACCGGGTGGGCAACCTGGATACCCTGACGGTTGAAGTTGAAATCGGGGAAACGGGCTTCTCGGATGAGGTCCGTGTCCTCCAGACCTTGGAGAAGAAGATCTCCAAGAACATCAAAGAGTTTCTGGGAGTTTCCGCCAAGGTCAAGCTGGTGGAGCCCAAGACGATTGCCCGGAGTGAAGGGAAAGCGAAACGCGTGATCGACAACAGAAAATACTAACTCTGGAACCGGGGAGGGCACATCATGCGAGTCGAGCAGATTTCAGTCTTCTTGGAGAACAAGGCGGGGCGGTTGGCCGAAGTGGCGCGAATCCTCGCGGAAGCGGGCATCAACATCCGGGCGCTGTCGCTGGCGGATACCTCGGATTTCGGAATTCTGCGTCTCATCGTCAACGACAACAACAAGGCCAAGGAAGCTCTGAAACAGCATGGGTTCACCGTCGGCAAGACGGATGTGGTCGCCGTGGAAGTCGAGGACCGCCCAGGGGGACTGCACCGAATCTTGGACGTCCTGTACAGGTCCAATGTCAATGTCGAGTACATGTACGCCTTCGTGCAGCAGAGTGGCAGCAACGCCGTCATCATCTTCAGGTTCGACAACCTGGACGAAGCGGTGAAGGTCCTTCAGGCGAATGGCGTGCCGGTCATCGAGGGAGAGAAGCTTTACGCCATGTAACGAATGAATCTAACCGGACTGGGATCGAGAGGAGAATGTCATGGGGTCGAAGGAAAAAATGAAGGCCATCGTTTGGATGATTCTTCCACTGGTGGGGGTGCTCATCGCGGCTCCTGCCGTGCTTGCCAAAGAGCCTTACAAGATCGGCGGTCTTTTCTCCGTCACCGGCCCCACGTCCTTTCTGGGGGATCCCGAAAAGAAGAGCCTCGAGATGGCCATCGAGGAGATCAACGCCCAGGGGGGCATCGACGGCCACATGCTCGAGGCGGTGATCCGCGACACGGAGGGAATTCCCGACAAGACGGTCCTGGGTGCGAACGAGCTCATCAGCAATGAAAAAGTGCTGGCGATCATCGGCCCCAGCCTGACCCAGACGACCCTTTCCATCGTGCCTCTGGCCGAAAAGGAGAAGGTTCCGCTGATCAGCTGTGCGGCGGGGATCGAGATCACCGAGCCCGTGAAGCCGTGGGTGTTCAAGACGGCCCAGAGTGATGTGCTCGCGGTTTCGACGATTTACGAGTACATGAAGAAGCAAAACATCAAGAAGGTCGGGATTCTTACCGTTGAGAACAGCTTCGGTGAGAGCGGCAAGAAGCAGCTTTCGACGCAAGCGGCCAAGTTCGGAATCGAAGTGGTCCAGGCGGAGTCCTTCGGTGGCAAAGACACCGACATGACCGCTCAGCTCACAAAGATCCGAAGCGCTCAGCCCGATGCCATCATCTGTTGGGGTACCAATCCCGGGCCGGCGGTAGTGGCCCGCAACATCCAGCAGATGAGCATCAAAGTTCCCCTGTACCAGAGCCATGGGGTGGCCTCCCCCAAGTTCATCGAGCTTGCGGGGGATGCGTCGGAGGGAATTCTGCTTCCGTCCGGAAAGATCCTGGTGTCGGAGCAGCTGGCCGACAAGGATCCTCAGAAGGCCGTTCTGAAAAAGTACATCGAGGACTATGAGAAGAAATTCAAGGTGCCCGTGTCGGGATTCGGCGGGTATGCCTATGACGCGATGCACCTGCTCGCCAAGGCGATGAAGGGCACCGAAGGGGATCGCGAGAAGATCCGTGCCGCGCTGGAGAAGATTCAAGGTCACGTTGGAATCAGCGGGACGTTCAACTTCTCGGCGACGGAGCACAATGGGTTGGGAGCAGATGCCTTCGTGATGCTTCAGATCAAGGACGGCAAGTGGAAGCTCCTGGGCCAGGACAAGTAAGCCGCTGACGCCATGCAGGAGCTGCTTCAATACTTCTTTTCGGGAATCACGAGCGGTGCGGTGTATGCCGTCATCGCTCTTGGGTTCACCATGCTTTTCAACTCCACCGGGCTGATCAATTTCGCCCAGGGTGAGTTCGTCATGCTGGGGGCGCTCAGTCTGATCACGCTCTGGCGCGATTTCAAACTGCCGTTGCCCCTGGCGTTCTGCCTTGCCGTGGTGGGAGTCGCGATGGTGGGGATTCTGCTGGAGCGACTCGCCATTCGTAGTGTACGGAAGCCCCATCCCATCGTGCTCGTCATCATCACCGTGGGAGCCTCCATTCTTTTGCGCGGGGTCGCCATGCTTCATTGGGGAAAGGATGCGTACAGTGTGCGCTCCTTTTCCCGTCATCCGCCCATTGAGATCGCCGGCGCCACCCTCTTGCCCCAGAGCCTCTGGATTCTCGCGATCGTTCTGCTGATCGTGGCTGGGCTCCAGTTCTTCTATCGTCGGACGCTGACCGGCAAGGCGATGCAGGCCTGCTCTATCAACCGAAAGGCGGCGTCGCTCCTGGGCATCGGCAGCGAGAGCATGGTTTTGCTTGCGTTCGGCGTGAGCGCCGCTATGGGAGCGGTTGGGGGGGTGCTCATTGCCCCCATTACGATGAGCGGCTACGACATGGGGACTCTCCTGGGGCTCAAGGGATTCTGCGCGGCCATGTTGGGGGGGCTGGGCAGTTCCTGGGGGGCTGTGGTCGGCGGGTTGCTGCTCGGCATTTTGGAGTCGCTGGGAGTGGGTTTTTTCTCGTCGAGCCTGAAAGACGCCATTGCATTTCTGCTGTTGCTTCTGATTCTTTATGTCAGACCGAGCGGCCTTCTCGGTGTGAAGGCTGTGCATCGATTCTGATCGCTTGAATCGGCTTCCCCAGTATTCTCCCCGGACAATGCGCGCGGGGCGGTGCGGACGTGTGATGGCACCTGGATCAATCATGAAATTCCTTCTGTTTGCCGGAGCCATTCTGGTTGGCGGGGTGCTCGTGAAGAACCCTTACCACCTGCAGCTCCTCACATTCATTGGCATCTACACGCTGCTGGCTCTCGGGCTGAACATGCTCATGGGGTACGCAGGACAAATCTCCCTCGGACACGCTGCCTTTTTTGGGCTGGGCGCCTACACGACAGCCGTTCTGACCGTTCACTACGGGTGGTCTCCCTGGATGTCGCTTCCCGTGGCGCTCCTGCTCACGGCCTGCGTGAGCTTCCTGGTGGCCTTGCCGATGCTCAAGCTCCACGGGTTCTATCTGGGAATGGGGACCCTCGGTTTTGGGATGATCGGCTACATCCTCTTTCGGGGATGGGCTCGGGTTACCGGTGGGGATTCCGGCCTGGTGGGGATTCCGCCGCTGAGCGTCGGATCGATGGAGCTGACTTCGAAGACCGCCTATTACTTCCTGGTTTGGTTCTGTGTGACCGTGGGCTTCATCGTCTGCGAACGGATCGTTGGCTCAAGGATGGGGCGCGCACTTCGGGCGATCCACGACAGTGAGCAGGCTGCTGGGGCGATGGGGGTCGACACGTCGCGCATCAAGGTCAACGTGTTCGTGCTGAGCGCCGTCTTCTCGGCGCTGGCCGGCTTTCTGTACGCCCACATGGTTACCTTCATCAGCCCAAGCTCTTTTGACTTTCTGGTCTCCGTGCGCATGGTGACCATGGTGGTGATCGGAGGCATGGCCAGCATCTGGGGATCGCTTCTCGGCGCGTCCCTCCTGACGCTCCTTCCGGAGTGGCTTCATGTGTTCGTCGACTACGAAATGATGGTTTATGGACTCGTTCTGATGGTGGTGATGATCTTTCTTCCCCAGGGCCTCACGCGAGGGTTGATGGACGCCTATGAGCGATCTCGATCACGATACCGGAATCGCCATGCCAATCCTTGAGGTGCGCGGGGTTTCCAAGTCTTTCGGTGGCCTGCAGGCTCTGTTTGACATTTCCTTTGAGGTTCTGCCCGCGACCATCCACGCGGTGATTGGACCGAACGGGGCGGGAAAGACGACGCTGTTCAACGCCGTTACGGGGGTCTATGTCCCGGATGCGGGCGAAATCGTCTACGACGGCGAGGCCATTCAGGGGAGGAAGCCGCACGCCATTGCGGCGAAGGGCATCATGCGCACCTTCCAGAACGTGGAGCTGTTCGGGAGCATGAGCGTGCTTGAAAACGTGCTGGTGGGACGTCACTCGCGCATGCGCTGCGGATTTTGGGGCGCGATCGGAAGGCTCCCATGGGTGCGGCGCGAGGAGCGGGAGGCTCGAGATCGAGCCATGGAGCTGCTTCAGTTCGTCGGTCTGGAGCAGGTTGCCGGGCAGCCCAGCACAGACCTCCCGTTCGGCTGGCAACGCTTCCTGGAAATCGCACGAGCGATGGGCGCGGAGCCGCGACTGATGCTTCTCGATGAGCCGGCTTCGGGGCTTAATCCCGTGGAGACGCAGCGATTGGGTGATCTCTTGCTGAAGATTCGGGATCGGGGGATCACGCTGCTGCTGGTTGAGCACGACATGAGTCTCACCATGGGGATTTCGGATCGGATCCTGGTGCTGCACCAGGGGAGGCGGCTTGCAGAGGGGACTCCTCGGGAGGTGCAATCCAACGAGGCGGTCATCGCTGCGTACCTGGGAAAAGAGCGCTGAGGAGGTCCTGGAGACCGGGATGCTGCGTTTGCGCAATTTGAAATGCTACTACGGCCGGATTCGGGCCATCAATGGAGTCACCCTGTCGGTGCGGAGCGGGGAGCTGGTGGCGCTCATCGGGGCCAACGGGGCGGGAAAGAGCACCTTGCTCCAGGCGGTTTGCGGCCTGGTCGCTCAGTGGGACGGGGAGATTCGGTTCGAGAAGGAATCGTTGAAGCACTGCAAGCCCCAGCATGTTGTTCAGAGGGGCATCAGCATGGTGCCGGAGGGGCGGCTGCTCTTTCCTCCGATGAGCGTGCTGGAGAACCTGAAGCTCGGGGCGTATCTCAGATATCGCAAACGGGAGCACGCGGCGATTGAGCAGGATCTCGATCACGTGCTGACCCTTTTTCCGGTGCTCCGCGAGCGTACCAGGCAGGCGGCAGGAACGTTGTCGGGCGGCGAGCAGCAGATGCTCGCCATCGGGAGGGCTCTGATGGCCCGTCCGCGTCTTCTCCTTCTCGATGAGCCATCCATGGGCCTTGCCCCGTTTCTCGTGCAGCTTATTCTCGATGTGCTTGTGCAGCTCAAGACACAGGGAATGACGATTCTCCTGGTCGAACAGAATGCGCGGGCCGCCTTGCAGATTGCTGATCGTGGGTACGTCCTCGAGAATGGGCGGGTCGTGCTGGAAGGGGAAGCGGGGGATCTGTTGGCGGACCAGGATGTGAAGCGCGCCTATCTAGGAAAAGACTACAAGGAATTTGACGAGGGGAGGGGCTAATCCATGGCGCTTCGGGACCAAAGAGAGGAATGCCTTGATTTGGAGGAGAGGGGGCAGCAGCAACTGGAGAGGCTCCAGAGTGTTCTCAACCGGGCGTTCAAGAGCATCCCTTTCTACCGCAACCGGTTCCGGGAGTCCAGCCTCGATCCGTCTCAGGTTGAGCGGCTGGAAGATCTCGCTACAGTCCCATTCACGGAGCGGGCTCATTTCAGCGAGAATTACCCCTATGGCTTGTTTGCCGTCCCGTTGCGGGATGTCGTGCGGATCCATACGTCGCCTGGCCTGTTCATGCAGCCTACCGTGAGCGGTTATACGAAGCACGACCTGGCGGTCTGGAGAGAGCTGGTTGCACGCGCATTGGTCGCTGCCGGCGTTTCGAGCGTGGACATTCTGCAGGTCGACCTGGATGTGGGTTTGGCAAATTGGGGAAGGGATTACAAGGACGGGGCCGAAATTGTTGAAGCCAGCGTTATCCCCTTGACCGTGCTTCATCCGGAAAAGCAGCTCATGATCCTTCGGGATTACCGCACGTCCACGCTGGTCACGACGGCGTCAGCGGCCAGCCAGTTGGCTCGGGGGATGTATCGCGCGAGCCTGAATGCCAACGCGCTGGCCTTGAAGACCTTGATTTTGGTGGGGGAACCGCCGGATGATGAGGCGCGGCATCGCCTCGAAGATGAGCTCCATGTGAAGACATGGGTGCATTACGGGCTTAGTGATGTTCCCGGGCCTGCACTTGCGTTCGAATGCGACGTTCGGGATGGACTCCACGTGAGCGAAGATCATTTCCTGGCCGAGGTGATCGATAGGGACTCGGGAAAGCCGGTCCCGGAGGGGGAAGCGGGAGAGCTCGTTCTGACGACGCTCACGACGCGTGCGTTTCCGCTCGTTCGATTCAAGACCGGGGATCGTGTTCGGTTTGTCCACGGGAACTGCCCTTGTGGGAGAACTCTGCGGCGTATTCAGTGGCTGCCTGAACGTGCGGATGATCTGATGGTCATTCGAGGCGTCAAAGTCAACCGTAGGCATGCCTCGATGGTCATGGAGCGCGTCTTGGGCTTCGTCCCGGCGAAACTGAGATTCTTGATCCGAAAATCCGCGATGCGGGATTACCTCGAGATATGGCTCCAGGTAGAAGACCGGCTGTTTTCGGATGAAATCAAGCAAATGGAGAAGGTGGTCCTGCGGTTAGGGATCGAGCTCGAGCAGGAGCTGGGTGTCTCGGTACGCATCCGGTTCAAGGAGGAAGGCTCATTCCAGCCGTCCCCATTGGAGCCGGTTTCTGAGTGTATGGATAGAAAGGATGGTATAATCGAATAGATAAGCCTATCTCATCGAGTGACCTACGATGTGATTGCGGCTAAGGTATTATTATTTTTAGGAAGGTAGTGAGCTGCGCATGCATTTTTTATCGACGTAAGTTTTGCTCTATGCTAGATTCCCACTCGCTAAATTCGCCTCACGTTGAAATCATTCCGGTTGTCACGATCTGGTTCTGACAGTGGTCTGCGGGGGCCCGGCTTATTCCGGGGGGCGCGCTGTCGGGGTGTGCGGACACCGATGCTCTGTATTGGGGCGTCGCCGTCTGGGCAGCACGCCAAAATGTCACACAGTCGCATTGATGGTGACACAAAACTGGTTTGAGGTTCTGTCTGGTTTGACCGACTTATTTTGCTGAATGAGCCCTTTAAAACTCCATTATTCTAAGCGTGTCTGCTCATGACAGACAGTTCGTGCGAAGGAATCCCTTTGGTGCAAAAGGCGCAGATGGCAATAAGTCCGTTGGATGAGCAGGCAGCTCTTACCAGGATTGCGCAGGTTCGAGATTTTCCGATGCTGACAGGAGCCGTACAAAGGCTGCTTGAGATCATTCACACGGAAATCGAATCCGAGCGGGAGATTGAGACCATCATCTTGTACGATCAGGTCCTCTCAGCTCGAATCCTGAGAGTCGCCAATTCGGCCTTTTACGGTGCCCGCGGAAGCATCGGAACCATCTCCAGGGCGATGCTTCAGATTGGCCTCGAGGAAGTGCGGTCCATTTGCCTGTGCTACCTGCTGATGCAGCTCTGTTCCGAT
Source organism: uncultured Syntrophobacteraceae bacterium (assembly GCA_937889795.1). Classification (GTDB taxonomy): domain Bacteria; phylum Desulfobacterota; class Syntrophobacteria; order Syntrophobacterales; family Syntrophobacteraceae; genus CALBZH01. The sequence continues at coordinate 15,713 of CALBZH010000801.1, forward strand.
GATGGCCGATTTGAGGAGCTCGAGCGCGAGAGGCTGTGGAAGCATGCGTTCACCACAGCGAAGATCGCCTCGGAGATCTCCCGAAAACGCCCCTGGATCAGCGCGGAGAAGGCCTATGTCTGCGGGCTGCTGCACGACTTCGGACGGGTGGCGATGGCCTATACGTTCGGCGAGCACCACCGGGCGATTTCGGGGCTGGCGGACCTGAGGGGAGTACCGGCCTGGTACATTGAGCTTCAGTACGGACTGACCCATACGACAATCGGGAGGTGGATCGCTACCAAGTGGTCACTGCCCGAGGTGTTTCAGCGAGTCATGGAATTTCATCATCAACCGGAGAAAAGCCCATCCTATGGACCGGAAGTGAGGCTTGTTGCGTTGGCTGATATCCTTGCCAATGCGGATCGCTTCCCGAGCCTCCTGGATGATCCCCAGACGCACGCTGTTTGTCGAGAGCTGTACATCGCGGACGAGGAGTGGGATGATTATCAGGGCGCACTTGCGGAAATCCGGCTACAGGTAGATCAGTTCTGGAATTTACTCAAGTGAGGATGTTGAATGGACCGTATCGTGAAAGAGATTGTTCAGGAAGGTCTTCGGGCAGCCCAAGACAAGCATGAGGAGACCGCGCAGTTTCTGAGCGTTATCCATCGAATGGCTGATCTGATCCCTCGATCCCCCGTGGTGGACACTCTCTGCACGAGCCTTGTCCGCATTATCATTGAAGAAACTGACTTCGAAAATTGCTCGATCGTTCTATGGGACGAACAGGCAAGAAACCTGTGTCTGAAGGCGGCATTCGGTCTGGAAGATCTCTTTGAATCGCGATCTCCCAGGTCATACAATCGCTCTCTCCAGTTTCAGCCGGGCGAAGGGATAGCCGGCAGAGTCTATGCTTCGAAAGACGCCGTCTATTTGGAAAACGCGAGAGTCAGCGGCATTCCACCGAAGGGGGGGGCTGTGGTTAGTCCCGGGGCTCTGGTGTGCCTGCCCCTGCTGGATTACGGGGTGCTGAGTGTAAGCTCTACCCAGCCTAAGGCGTTTCCTCCTCAGACGCGACGCAATTGGGATCTTGTGTCTCGACTTGTCGTTCACATGCTGGGTGGTGTGGGAACGAATGGGACCCAGAGTGTTGGCTGCCCACTGAGTGATTGCGAGAAGGCGGCCATGGAAGGGGGGAACGGACGCCATGGGATCGCCTTGCGTTCCTCGATCAACCTCCGAGAACAGGCCATCGATCACACCCCTCAAGGGATTTGCCTTTTGAGCGGGGGCGGCGAAGTCGAGCATATCAATCACAGCATGGTCGAGCTTCACGGGAGTGTGGTTTCTGATCTGAGGGGGCGCTCGCCCGCTGTGTTGTTCCAGAATCCGTTGGTTTTCGAAGAGATGTTTCAGAAGGCCGTGGATTCCGGAAGGGCTGAGACCAACAACGTTGCCCTGATCAACGCCGCCGGGGAAACCTACGTTGCGGATGTCAACCTCGTACGGCTCTCGGATGACAAAGGCGGTATGGCAGGGTATCTGCTTGTCATCGACGACATGACCAAGCGCAATGCCTTCGCCGACAAGATGATCAAAGCCGAGAAGCTGGCGGCGTTGGGGATCATGGCCGGGGGCGTTGCTCATGACTTCAATAACCTGCTCATGGCCATCCTGGGCAATATACAGCTACTGCTTCCCCGAATTGCGGACGAGGAGGTTCAGCGAAGGCTCCAAAACATTGAAAAGGCCGTGCATGATGGGGCCAACACGGTCAGGCGGCTTCAGAAGCTAACCGAAGTTCAACGCGATCAACAGCCATTTCCGGTCTTGACCGAAGCGGCGGAGGCCATCACTGACGTGGTGGAGCTTACGCGACCGCGTTGGAAGAATGTCATGGAGAAACAGGGGCATGCCATTCAGTTCCGAATGGAGCTGGAGCCTAAATGCTACCCGGCCATCAATCCCTCCGACTTGCGGGAGGTCCTGACGAATCTCATCCTCAATGCCATCGAAGCCATGCCGGAAGGCGGCGAGGTGTCGCTCAGGTGTTATTCCCGTGATGACAGCGTATTCATCGAAGTTGCGGATACGGGGATCGGCATGAGTAAGGAAGTGGCCGCAAAGGTGTTTGACCCGTTCTACACAACCAAGGGGGTTGGCAACTCCGGTTTGGGGCTGAGCGTAAGCTGGAGTCTGGTGACGCGCAGCGGGGGCGACATCGAGGCCAGGAGCAAGCCTGGTAAGGGTTGTGCTTTCGTGCTGCGGTTCCCCCGGGTCGTGCCCGTCCGGTCGCGAGATGTCGGCGCGGATGAGCTGTCGCCCTCGAGCTCCTTGAGGATGCTCATCGTCGATGACGATGAAGAGATTTTGGGTATCCTGCGCGATATGCTCCGCCTCAAGGGGCACGCGGTTACAGCAGTCACGGACGGCGAGAAGGCCATCAAGCTTGTTGCGCGAGAGGATTATGACCTGGTCTTAACCGATCTCGGCATGCCGTCGGTGAGTGGCTGGGAGATTGCCAGACATGCCAAGTCCAAGAACCCCAAACTGCCCGTCATCCTGGTGACGGGATGGGGTGCCCAGTATGAAGAAGAGGATCTCTCGCGACGCGGGGTGGATCTGGTGCTCTCAAAGCCCTTGAGCTGGGAGAGGCTGATGGTGAGCATCAATAAGCTTCTCGGGCCAGAAAAGGCTCACCCCGATGCGGAGCATGCCATGAGCTCCTGAGTCAGGTTGTCTTTCGCTTCATCCCC
>CALBZH010000802.1 GCA_937889795.1 uncultured Syntrophobacteraceae bacterium
TGGCAGAAGGTCGAGTCAAATGGTTCAATGAGAGCAAGGGTTACGGCTTCATCGAGAAAGACGGCGGCAATGACGTATTCGTGCACTACTCCGCCATCGAGGGTTCCGGGTTCAAGTCACTGAGCGAAGGTGACCGAGTCAGCTTCGTTGAGGAAAAAGGCGCCAAAGGCCCTCAGGCTACGCAGGTGAAAAAGCTTTAACGCAATATTACAATCGTAGCACCCGACACTCATACGATGGAAGAACAAGCCGGAGTGATTCTCCGGCTTGTTCTTTTAAGGGAGGTAATGAATGAATCTTTATGTGGGCAATCTGGCTTACAATGTGACTGAAGATGACTTGAAGTCGCTCTTCTCCGAGTATGGCGAAGTGGCGAGCGTGAACATCGTTAAGGAAAGGTTTTCGGGACAATCCAAGGGCTTCGGATTCGTTGAAATGCCCAACAATTCGGAAGCGGACAAGGCCATAAAAGCCCTCAACGGGAGCAAGGTCAAAGAGCAGAGCATCAAGATCAGCCAGGCCAAGCCCGCCAGCAAAAAGCCGCAGCGCCGGTCACGGTATTAGCTCTTACAGCGGCGGCCCACAAGGCGATCCGGCTGGTCGCCGATCCACCGTCCCTCTCCGGGAGAGGCCTTTTGGGAGACATCGCGTATGAAGCTATGGGTCGATGCGGATGCCTGCCCGGGACCGGTCAAAGATTTGATCATCCGGGCGGCCAAGCGTCTGGGCGTTATCGCCGTGTTCGTCGCCAACAAGCCCATCAGCCTCCCTGAATCCGTTTACCTCAGCTCGGTCCGCATCGAGGTCGAGCCCGAAGCCGTCGACGAGCACGTCGCTCAGCAAGCCCAGCCCGGCGATCTCGCGATCACACAGGATATTCCTCTTGCTTCCCTCCTCGTCCCCAAGGGCGTCGTCGTCCTGAATCCCCGCGGCGAGCTGTTCACGGAGCACAACATCCGGGAACGGCTTTCCATCCGCAACTTCATGCAAGACATCCGTGAGGCCGGCGGGACGACACCCGGTCCCAAGCCATTTGGCCAGCGTGATAAACAAAGCTTTTCCAACGCGCTCGACCGAGAGCTCACCAAACTGACACGAAGCGCAAGGCAACTCTGATTGCCTAGCGCCGACGGCAAGAAGCGCTCGTTATCGGCGCCCTAGACGAAGTAGACATCGTAGGGAACGGAGGGCTTCTTGGGGTGTTCCGATACAACGTGAACGGCGTCATTGAACCATTTGACGAATCGGTCGCAATGCTCTCCTGTCCCCAAGGGAAACTGACGCATCTTCCAACGGTTTCCGGGCTCGGCATTTTCGCGCACGCTTCCCGCATTGTAGGCGCAGGCCACTTTCGGAGGGTCATATCCGGTCTGCTTTCTTTGCCCTGCGATGTAGCTGGCTCCAGCCTGGATCGAGTTGTTCGGATCGAGCAGCCAATCCCGATCAATGCCTGGCTTCTTCAGGCTCTCACGGGCCGTGGAGATCAGGGTTTGCATCAGGCCAGGACTGACGCGGCCTGGAGTCTCAGCGTCCGAAACATAGCCTGGCTCTTTTCGGATCGCCCCGGGTTTGCCTTCGGATTCAGTGGCAATGGTTGCGACGATCAAGACACAGGGAATTTGGTAGAAAGCGGCCCAAGTATTGATGAAATCGCCGAACTCATCCCAGATCCTGGTGACTGTGCTTGGGATCCCCGGGGTCCGTTCGATCCCGGTTTCTTCCAGGTCGATTCCCTTGCGTGTAAGGCGCCACTGCACGCCACCCGGAAAAGCGCTGTGAAACCGGTCGAGCTCCGTGAAATTCATGCCGTCGATCCGAGTCAAGGTCTGGGGGGGCGCGGCCGCCGCTTCCCCGGGAGAGGGCTCTGTTACGGAGTCGAGCGGAGTGAGGACAACAGTGGGCACCGGGCGAATGGCTTGCGGGGCTGGCTTCGCCGCAAGGTGGAGCAGGTAGCGCGTCGGGTTGCGCAGGGCCGCGGGCGGCGTCGTTCCCATGTAATAGCGACAGTTCTCCTTGGTTCCTTCCGTGTACATCTCGAAATGGCACATGGAATCATGCTTCATCCGTCCCACAACGGCAATGGGCTGACCGGCCTGGACACGCGAGCCGATACTGAGGCCAAACTCATTCCAAGAGGCCTCCCTCACCTCCCCGTAGTTGATGACATGCCCCGAGTCGCACTGGACGAATAGCGCGTGAACCCCACGGTAGAAGTGATAATGGTTCACAATCTTGCCATCCTCGCACGCCACGATGAGGTCACCATCGTTACCCCAGAGGTCTACCCCCACATGGAATCGGTCAGGAGAGCGATCAGCAAGGAAACGACGCCCGTTCATGCCGTAAGTGACACCGTTCACGCCTTTGTACGCCACCTCACGCCCGCGCGGATGGCTGGTACAAACCGGCCAGAACAGCCCTGAATCTGGCTTGGCAAATGGAATCCCGTTCTGCTCCAAGGGCTCTGCCAAATGTGACCAAACCGGCGGAAGGAGCTGAGACGCGGAGTAGCCATTCCGAAGCCAGATCACGAGCTCGATTCGAGTGGCTTCGTCACACTCTCCTTGAGCCTGTCCCGTGTAGGTGGGCGCGACCGTGACCTCTAGCCCGTTCACCAGCCTGGAGCTTCCAAGCGCAGCCTCTTGAAATGTCCGAAGTGCCTGTTCGGTATGGCTGCCGAAAAAGCCATCCGCGGAACCGGGACAAAACCCGAGGGTCGTCAGATCGTTTTGTAGATCGACCACGTAGCTCCCGGGAACGTTGGCCGTCTTGTTGTAGGTCTTGGCTCCGATGTCGTCGATGGACCCTTTGGCCAACACCACACGACCGTCATCCAGGTAGGACATTTTGGGTTGTATCATGATTTCCGGTATGGGCTTCCCGGGTCCAGCGGGTTCAGCATCACTGACACCGAGCGTTCCAGGAACGGTCAATGGGATCTCAATCGACTCCAGATAGGCATGCTCCATTGCCTTTCTTGCAGAAACCGAGCAGAACGTGGCGAGTGCCGATACGATCTTCTCGTTCAATTGCAGATTTCCAGCACCGGACAAGATCGTTTCCGCCGCCGACAAAACCAACGCCTCGGCGAGGTTGCCGAAGGCATCGAACCACCCTACAAATTTGCTGTCTCGCGTCTTCTTCAGGGTTTCATAACGAGCCTTGAGATCATACTGCTGGTTTCCAGTGACCTCTACACAGACACGGGATGTGTCTCGAATGAAGCGTTCCGCCGTGATTAGCTCCCGTGCGGCTCCTATCTGCTTTTCAACGTCTCTCAGCATTGCCTTGATGGCTTTTGGCTCGTCAGAGTCGTCCGTGGATGATGCCTGCTTTTCGTCGAGAGTCCTGAAGAACCCTGGGGCCCGAACCGACTTTCCGGAAACCGTTTTGTAGCCACCCTCATTAAAGAAATACTCCAGGAGAGCTTTCCGATACTCCGATCGCGGTTGATTGGGAAGGCGCCAGAATGCAACACGAAAAGAAAGAGCCAAGTCAACACTGGTCCTTGCGAGACTCTGAAGAACAACGGGAACCTCCTGCAGCGCGTTGATCTGCAGGACTTCTCTTAGATTGTTTAAGAACTCCAAAGGGTCATCGCTTCTTCGAAGGTTCTTGATGTCACTTTCCAGCTCCGCCCGGATCTTTGTCAATGTGCCGCTCGCCAGGCTCAGCGGTTCGACGGCTTCGATAAGCGCAGCAAAATCCGCAAGATCGCCGCCAAGATGTTCCGGGTACTGCCCGGCGGACGCCTCTTCCTTGGAGTAGTCCCAGCTCTTGAAGATACTACCTGACATCTCTTTCATGGCTTCAAAGATCGTCGTCTGCAAATCGCCAATCGTCTCGAGTCTTGACATGATCGCCCTCCTTCACGAGAGACTTGGTCTTGCCCCTCACCATGGGAGCACCGTGCAATTTCTGGCATACTAGGCAATGACAGATCTTCGCATCGACGTGAAAGGCCTCTTCACCCTGCTAAAACTCCTTGTAAATCCTCGCCAGGGGATGCCCCGGCGCATCGATGGACAGGTCGTTGAAATAACCATAAGGCGTCTGAACCGCTGTGTACCCCGCCGTATCCAATCGCTTCTGCACGCGATCGATCAGACCCTTCGCGTCCTCTGGATCCGCTTTTTGCTCTCCCAGGTGAGTGAACGAGTGCAAGACGATTTTCTGGGTTTCCCACTTCCTGGCCAGCCATTTGGCGTTTTTCACCAGCTTGGTCTCGACCGAATTCCCTTCCTCCAGGTCGGGTGGCTCCACGTGGATGAAGGCCACAACCGCTTTCTCGTGGGCCATGGGCACTGCTTCCGGAGCGTCCTCCAGCGTCCTGAGGGACGGTCTCCAGGCGAATCGCTCACAATACCAGAACAGCAAGCGCATTATGCTCCTTGTCCTTTCAGCTCAAGCCAAGCCATTTTCCCTAAATTCTGGAATGCTGTTGATGGATCA
>CALBZH010000803.1 GCA_937889795.1 uncultured Syntrophobacteraceae bacterium
TCCGTATCACGACATGGGCCTGGTGGGGTGCGTCCTCTACCCCCTTTACGTTGGCTTCCGGGCCGTGCTGATGTCACCCGTTCATTTCTTGCAAAAGCCGGCCCGCTGGCTTGAGGCGATTTCGCGTTACCAGGCCAACATCAGCGGCGGCCCGAATTTCGCCTATGACCTCTGCGTGCGAAAGATTTCCGCGGCGGAACGATCCGCGCTCGATCTCAGCACCTGGCACGTGGCCTTCAACGGAGCAGAGCCCATCCGGGCGGAGACCATCGATCGTTTCACGGAGACCTTCTCCCCGTGCGGTTTTCGGCGCAGCGCTTTTCATTCCTGCTATGGCCTTGCCGAGGCGACCCTTCTGGTATCGGGCCAGGTGGGCAAGCTCGGCCCAGCGACACTGCTTGGGAAACAGAACGCATCGCGGTCCGACCCTTCGACCGCGGCTCCATTTCAGAGCCCCAACGGACGACCGTTGGTGGGATCCGGGGATACCGAGCTCGGTCAAACGGTCCTCATCATGGACCCGGAAACGTGCCTCCGGCGCCGTACCGGAGAAGTCGGCGAAATCTGGGTGTCCGGACCCAGCGTGGCCCAGGGGTACTGGCGCAGCCCCGACGAAACCCGGTCGCGATTCCAGGCACGGCTCGCCGACACAGGCGAAGGCCCTTTCCTGCGTACGGGCGATCTCGGATTTCTGAAGGGCACGGAGCTGTTCGTCACGGGACGCCTCAAGGACCTGATCATCATTCGCGGGCGCAATCATTACCCTCAGGACATCGAATTCACCGTGGAGAAGAGCCACCCCGCCCTACGCGTTGGCTGCGGGGCAGCGTTTTCGATCGATGTCGAGAGCGAGGAGCGTCTGGTTGTGGTCCACGAGGTCGAACGGTCTCACCTTAGAAACCTCAAGGCCGAGGAGGTCATTGAAGCGATCCGCCAGGCGGTTTCCGAGCAGCACGAGCTGCAGGTGTACGCGGTTGCGCTGATCAAGCCCTTCAGCATACCCAAGACATCGAGCGGCAAGGTGCAGCGGCATCTGTGCCGAGCCGGCTTGCTTCAAGACGAGCTGCGTCTGGTGGCCGAGTCCAAAGGTCTCGTGGAAGCCGCCGGGGACGATTCCCCTGTCTCTGAACCTTGCGTCGATTGGACGCAGGCTCTCAAGAGCACTGCCGCCGAGCAGCTCATCCCCGCCCTGGAGCACCATCTGCGCGAAACGGTGGCACGACTTGCTCGCATTCCGATCGACCGGATCGACCGGTGCAAACCTCTCAAGGCATTGGGGATCGATTCCCTCATGACGGTCGAGCTGCAGCTGAGCGTCGAACGGATCGCGGGAGCGAGTATTCCGCTGGAGGCTGTTTCCGTGGGGGCATCCATCGCTGATCTGGCGGCTCATATCCTGTGGCAGATGAATGGGAAAGGCGAAGGAGAGTCTGCGAGCCCTCTTGCCACCCTGCTGGTCCAGGGACGGCTGCGCGAGAGCAGACAATCCGATGCCGCCGTAACCCAGGATATCGAGATGTCACGGCTGGAGCAATCTCGGTTTGAAGACTTTCCGGAGCTGCGCAACCTCCAGAAGGTCCTTCACGGCTTGGATGACCATGCCCTCACCAACCCCTATTTCAAAGAATACCAGGGGATCAACCGCGGCACGTGTGTCGTCGGGGGACAGCAGCTCATAACCTTTTCGAGCTACGACTACCTGGGCTTCTCCGGACATCCGACGGTGGCAAGTGCCGCCAAGGAGGCTATCGACCGATACGGCACGTCGGTCTCGGCGAGCCGGGTCGCGTCTGGGGAAAGACCCGTGCATCGGGAGCTGGAGAAGGAAATAGCACGACTCGTCGGGGTGGAAGACTGCATCGCGCTGGTGAGCGGGCATGCCGCCAACGTGACGACCATCGGCCACCTGTTTGGCAAGGATGATCTGATCCTATACGACGCCCTGATTCATAACAGCGTCCTTCAGGGGTGCGTTCTTTCCGGAGCCAGCCACCGCACCTTTCCTCACTGCGACTGGAGTGCGCTTGATGACATGCTCAGGGAGACACGATCCAGCTACCGGCGAGCGCTCATCGTCATCGAGGGTCTCTACAGCATGGACGGGGACATTCCGGATCTCCCATCCTTTATCGAAGTCAAGAAGCGCCACAGGGCGTTGCTCATGGTGGACGAGGCGCATTCCATCGGCGTTCTCGGAAGCCGTGGCCGAGGAATCGCCGAGCACTTCGGCGCCAATGCGGCCGAGGTGGATTTGTGGATGGGAACCCTGAGCAAGTCTCTGGCCAGCTGTGGGGGATATATCGCCGGCTGCCGAGCCCTGATCGAATACCTCAAGTACACGGCCCCGGGCTTTGTCTACAGCGTCGGCATGACTCCGGCCAACGCGGCGGCGGCTTTGGCTGCCCTTCGGCTGCTGGAGGCGGAGCCGGAGCGTGTGAGCCAGCTTCATCGACTTGCAAGAGAGTTCTGGGAACGGGCACGGGCGAGGGGGCTGGATACTGGAACGAGCTGCGGCCTGCCGATCGTTCCGGTGATTGTGGGGCACTCTCTCAAGGCGATGCACTTGTCAGAGGCCCTTTTCAAAGCGGGAATCGATGTTCTGCCGATGGTTTATCCCGCCGTGCCCGACAAAGGGGCCCGCTTGCGATTCTTTGTCAATTTCAGCCATACAAGGGAGCAGATTGCCTTCACGGTGGACGCCGTGGCCAAGGAGCTGCGTACCGCGTGAGTCTCCCCCAGCGGGTGCAGGCAGACAGCCGCTAAACCACTATTTGCCGGTCGCTCGGATGGTGGCCTGCCCCTTGAGCCCATCACGAATGGCAAGTTTGGGATTGGGAACGGTCAGCTCGACCTCGTAAAAAGACGGTTGATCCAGACCGGGAGTCCTGGGTGCCCAGGAGAGGCGGCTGATCGTGCCTTGAAATTTCTGCTCCGGCAGGGATTCGATCGAAATCTCCGCAAGATTGCCCACCGAAAGTCGGACAGCCTCGATCTCATGAACCTGAGCTTTCATCAAGATGGGATCCATCACCCCAACCGTGAAGCACGGCGTACCTGGCCCGATTTCCGCTCCATCCCTAAGCTCCGGATGCATCGAGATCACATGTCCCGTAATCGGGGAGACCAGCGAGCCCGCCGCAGGAGCCTTGTTGGCATCAACACGCACGGCCAGCTGATGCCTCAACAGCTCGAGGTCCTCCTGGGCGAGTCGTCTTTCCTGCGCCAGGCGCTCCTGGATGGCCGCCAGCTCTTTTCTCCCCAGCTGCAGCTCCTGCTCCACCTGGGTCAGACCTTGAGCCGGCGCCATATTTTCCGCGGCCAGCTGCTGGATTTCCCGATGTCTGCTCCCCAAGACCGAAAGGCCCCTTTCCGTTGCCGCCAACCGCATTTTCAGCTCGCTGATTTGCGGTGGGGACAACCGTCGCTGGATTTGGGCCGCCGCTTCCCTCGATAGCTGATAACGGGCGAGCACCTCCCCTTCCTTGACGGGATTGCCGCAGGATGCCTTGACCTCGCGGATGGTTCCCTGGAAGGGGATGGCCACCACACGCACGAGGGAGGAGCAGAGCTTACCCTGAAAAACGATATCGGTTGCCCTCGCCGGGGGGCGGTCGCTCTCGTTCTCTTTGGGGCTCTGGTCAGCTGAAAGCGCTTCCCGCTGACCGGGAAACACCCAAAAACCGGCCAAGGCAATGAAGCAGGTGCTCAGGAACAGCAGTTTTCTAATAGGAGGACGCTTCCACAAAGCGGTGAGAGAGCTCACCCGAGAGTGCGTACAGGGCCAGTGCCGCCTTGGCATATTCCAATTCCTTCGCTTCAGTGGTCTTTTTGGATTCTACGCAGCTTTTGCTCTCAACCAAAAATTGCAGGAATGTCTCACGCCCCTCTCCATAGGAGATCTCCCGCTGACGCTTTCTGAGAACCGAAAGCTCCTGTCGGCTCTTCGCGAGCTGGAGACCGGTCACCGCGTCCGCGACTCCGGTCTGGGCGGTGTTCCACGCGTTGGCGAGATCGACTTCCTTCGCCTGCTCCTCAACGTCGAATTGCTTCAAGATGGTCTTCTGCCGTGTGACGTCGTGCGCACGCTTCATTCCATCCCAAATGGGCATCTCAACCCCCACGAACGCGAAGAAATCGCCCTTGGTAGTCCTGCTGAGCGGATCTCCATTTTCAATGCCCCCGACAAGAGAGGGAAAGAATTTGGCGTGAGCCAGCTTAACCCTGAGGGTCTGCAGCTCCTTTTTTAACTTCTGGATCTTGAGCTGATAGGAATTCGCGCGCGCCGACTCAACCGACGCCTTCTCCGGGTCAAAGCCGTTGAGAATCTCGGACCTGAGCCCTCGAACATTCAGCTGGAGACTCTGGGTGGGATCGAGCCCCAGAAGGCCTTTCATGGTGTCCGTCATGACCCGTTGTGTACTCGCAATTTTCTCTTTCTCCGCCTGGGCCAGTTGGAGCTCCTGCTCAGCCAGACGCAGCTCCAGGGGGCTCACGGATTCGCTTTTCATCTTGTTTCGGGCATAAGCGACATTCTGCTGGGACATGACAATGAGCTCGTCCTGGAGTGCCTCCACCCTGCTTAAAGACTCCAGCTCCAGCATGGCGCCGCCCAAACGATGAATAAAGGTGGATATCGCTTGAAGATGGGTGAGGACAGCGATTTGGGTGATCATCCTGCTGGCCTGAAGGGAAAAGTACGTCTCGAAAGGATTGTAGGCATCGGTGTAGAAGCCAAGGCTGTAGGGTCTGTCATCCCCGCCAATGGACTTGGGGGCGTCGATATAGTACCGGGATCTCACGGAGACCGACGGCACAAATGCATGCTTGCTATCGGATTCATCCAACCGACGGACATCGATCTCAAGGGAGCCGCTCTTGATGTATGGCGACTGTTGTATGGCCAAACGCACACACTGATCGAAATTCATTCCCCCGGGGGGCAAAGCCGGCTCCTCGGTATCGGGCAAAGGAGCCCGCTCGGCACCGGATGCAACAGCAACCCCCGTTTGAACCATGGCGGCAAGAAGCAGGGCAAGACACATCTTCAGCGGCCGGAGATGCTCCATCACTCAACTCCTGTCAGAAGAATTGGACCCGTTCGGGGAAGACGGCCTGAATCAGGAAACGATCGCTCCATCATCCAAGCGGTACACCTTGCTGCAATACGAAGCCACTTCCGGATCATGAGTCACGATGATCATTGCCGTGGTACGGTCGGCAACGAAATGGCGGAAATAGTCCATGACAATCTGGCCATGCTTGCGGTCAAGCTGCCCCGTGGGCTCATCCGCAAGAATGAGCCGCGGACTGTTCACCAAGGCTCGTGCCACCGCCACCCGCTGCTGCTCCCCTCCGGAAAGCAGGTTGGATGGATGATGCATGCGATGGGAGAGATTAACGCGCGCCAATGCGTCCTCAATCATCGCATGGCGATCCCGCCGTTTCACATCCGCATAGATCAGAGGCAATTCCAGGTTCTCGTAGACGGTTGAATTCTCAATTAAATTACAGCTTTGAAAGACAAAGCCCACAAACCGCCGACGGATCTTCGCCTGCGTCGTCCGATCCAGCTTGAGGACGTCCTCTCCCAGAACCGTGTACGTTCCCGCGGTGGGAGCGAGGAAAAGGCCCAGGATGAAGAGCAGGGTGGATTTGCCGGACCCCGAGGCTCCCATGATGGCAACCATCTCACCGTGAAAAACGCTCAGGTCCACCCCTCGAAGCACGGGAACAAAGGCTTCACCCGTTCGATACTCTTTTGTCAGTCCCGCGACGCGGACCAGAGCTTCGTCGGGGGAACGAGCTGCTCCTGTGTCATTCATAGCGCAACGCGGAGACCACTTCCATGCGGCTGGCGATGGTTGATGGGGTAAAACCAGCCCCAACGCCCAGGATCATGGACAAAACGATGCTGAGTGCAACGGACAGGACAAAGAGATCCTCGGATGGAGGGCTGTTCAGGATATGACTGACAAGCTGGACGGCCCCGCGGCCCAGAATGATCCCCAGCAATGCCGACCCAAAGCTCAGAAACCATGCCTCTCCCAGAAATTGAATCAGAATGTCCCGATCTTCGGCCCCAATTGCTTTCTTCAATCCGATCTCACGGGTCCTGGCCTGGACGGCAGCCATCATGCCGTTCCAAATCCCCATCCCGCCCAAAACCAGGGTCGCCACGATGGACAGGTAGATGAAAGTCTGCATCCACCATGCGATCCGCTGCACGCGCTTCAGCTGCTCCCAGGCCACATCCACGCGAACCCTGTCGCTTGGCTGAAAGGTGTCCATGACCTTTGAGATGGCTGCCGCCACGGGACCGACATCGTCCCAGGTTTGGCAGCGGACGTAGACGCAGTCCACCAGCGACAGTCCTCGGATCCGGTCCTGCGCGGTCGTGAGGGGGATGAACGCATAATCGGCGCGCTCGGCGATCCCTGTCCCTCCGAGGACGCCCGCGATGACATAAAGCTCCCCATCAATCGGCAGCAGGCGCCCGGCGATATCCTGGGTCCCAAAGATCTGCTGAGCGAGCTGTCTGCCGAGAACGCAGACTCGCTCACGCCTGTGCACTTCATCCTCGCCGAAGAAGCCTCCCGAGGTGGCAATGAAGCTGTTGACCTCCCAAAAGGCTCCATCCACGCCCAGCAATCGGAAGTACTGCTCTCCGGCCTTCAAGGTCGCGACAGCCATGGAGCCCTTGAGCGCCACGGCGCTGATGCTACGCACGCCGGGAATACGGCGCAAAGCATCGAGCGTTGGCTCGCGGAACCACCGGGGCTGCGGAATGAGACCGCGATTCGTGTAGTCTCCTTCAAGATTGACCCTCATGCGGGTCGATCCTCCGAGCAGATCCAGGTCGCGGTTCAAGTTGTGCTTGACATCCTGGCCGACCGTAAGAACGAGGATGAAGCCGCAAGTACCCAGTGAGATGGCTAGGATGACTCCCGCGTAGCGCCTGCGCTGTCGCACCACCTGACGAAGGCTCACTCGGAGAAGGTCGAAGAATTTGTCACAGCCCGCCATGCTCAGACTCGCAGCCACCAGACCCGGACATCCAATCCCTGCACACAGGAGACCTTGATACCGAGCAAACGGGCGGAGCGTCCGGTTTTCGTGTCCCAACATCCCAATTCCCCCAAGAGTGGGGCGATAAGGAATATCCCGCTCCAAACCCTCGAAAAACGCCGTCAACCGGCATCGATTGCCAGACTCGGCTCGGTACGAGATGCGGGCAATCCTGTTTCATTACACCTATTTCGCTGCTCGGTGTCAAATTGTAATTTCCGGAGTGCCCCGCCGCAGGATCAGCAGCACCGTCTCTTCAAGGGCATCCACGGTAATGATTGGGAAATCCCCCGACCGCGAAGGGAGTTGCATTTGCCATTCGCACCCTCGCTGGTGATAAAGAACCTTCGTCAGCAGGGACAAGACCACACGACCTCCCAGGCCCCAGGCGGCATCTCCCCGACATGCTCCCGGAAAACCGGAGGAGCTTCAGGGTGATCATTGAACTGGGGGTAAGGCCTCATCATTCCAACTGCATCGGGCTGCACACATTGACTAGGCAGAAATCTGCACACGAATGCCTTTGACTGATCTTCTACAGTACTTATAAACATATGCTGTAATGTCAACGGGATACGCGTATAGCTATCTTTCTTGGCACTACACGTCTCCCTTGTTGCGGGCGAGGCTGATCTCAGGACTTGATCTGACGGATGGTCGGCGGCAGAGCGACGCCGACGGCCTGGAAAACCTTGCCGCACGTG
>CALBZH010000804.1 GCA_937889795.1 uncultured Syntrophobacteraceae bacterium
GAGATATCCACTCGTGACTGGAGTTCAGACGTGTGCTCTTCCGATCTGGGGCCGTGTGATCAAGTAAGAAAAGACAAGGGCAATCGTGACCGTTGCCAGAATGGTCACGGCGACGAACGCATTGATCTCGCGAGAAACCTGTCGCTGGGCCCGGTTGAGCTCCTCGGCCGGACGATACAGCTCCAGCACGTAGATCACGTTTCCGTTCTCGTCCAAGACGGGAGAGAGATGGCTGAACCACTCCCCCTCATCATCTACGAATCGTCCGTGCTGGGGCCTCTTCTCTTCGAGAGCCCGAAAGAACATGGCTCGATCCTTCGGGAGAATCACAGGCATGAAGATAGCCCCTCGCCAGATGTTCACTCCGAAGTAGTAGCGGCCGTCGCGGATCTTGTGCAAAATCCACTTGGGCGTCTGCTCGACCTCCCTTCCGTCGACAATGCGGGCGATCGTGGAATGAACCTTTTCATAGGCTGGGCCTTCGCGGTCTTCCGGTCTTTGAATGGCTTTGAGATCGCTGATTGAGAGACTGCTCAACGTCGCGTGGGCGAGGCTTTCCGATCGCCGCAACGATTCGGCCGCGACCTCCGCCTGCATGATAGTGTGTACGCCGTTTCCGACGCTCCGCGCCGTGATGAGGATCAGAATCACAAGGGGCACGAGGAGCTTGAAAAAGATCGGAAACCGAATGGCTGCGGTCGCACGGCCAAGGGGGCTTCGGCAAAGTGCGAGTCCGGCGAGGAGCAGGGATAGAGCCACCAGGAGACCGGTCCGCCACGGAAAGCGGATTCTGTAAGTGTTGACCGCTTTGAACGAGGTATCGAACGTGATGAAATTCCGGTTGGCGAGATCGAAGCTGCAACCGCCACCCGTCTTTGAATCGAAATGGAGGGAGCCCACCAGAATGTCGGGAAAAGGGTAGCCGTTCTTCAGGGGCTCGAAGGTCCGCAGGGCCTTGCCAGACGCGTCGAATTGAACCCAGCTTCGGGTTCCTTTGCTGGCGACCGTGAGCAGAGGCGGCTCAAGCGAGGAAGGCCGGACAAAGAAGATCTCGTCCGGAGCGAGCAGGTCCCCTTGCTCAAAGCCCACGGAGCCGATCTCTCCAATGCGATCGCCGTTCGGCGCATAGTGAGCAATTCTGCCGGAGCTCCCAGACGAGACGTACACGCCGCCCTCGGGACCAATCGTGATCCATTCCCACTGGTCGAGAGGCCCGTTCCTCTCCCCCATCGTTTCCACTTCAGGGGGAACCTGATCTCCATAGATGCGGACTTCCCCCGAAGACGCCGGGATTTTCCAGATGTTGAGCTGGTACAGGATGTTCTGAACGAAATAATGGTTCCCCGCGTCGTCATGGGCATAGGCCATTTCCGGGTACCGCAGGGGGTTCTTGAAGATGATCGTGAGGAGCGTCCTGGGAGCGGCCGATACGCTGGCATACGTTGAAAACCGGTAACCCAGGAATTCGCGGGTTTGCAGACTGTAAATCCAGGCCTGGGCGACGATGCCCTCGGGAGCCGGGTAGAGCTTTCTCACCATGTAGTAGCGGTCCGAGTCGTCCGGCTCGATCTGGCGGGCCGCCACCGCCTCGAGGAACTCACCGGGGACATGGCAGGTGAGCTCGAGAAGAGTGTTCCTCTCCTTTTCCAGCACATAGATCCTGTCGTCCGTGAGCGCGAAAGCAATGGGATTGCTGAACGTCTTCTCCTGGCGGTAGGAAAGACCCGCAAAAAGCAGAACGCAGAGCGCGGAAGCAAACAGGATGGCCCGCAAAACGTCTCGGTGGCTGGTGGATCCCGTGCTCATGAATGCATCACACTCCGGACGGGACCCGACGCCGAGCGATCGGGGCGGTGTTTGCGATCATGTCATGGTCCGGGAGCTGCATCTCGACCTCAGGCATGTCCATCGAGAACCTGTCGCTGCATTTCGGCGAGGTAGTCATCGAGCTCCTCGATGCTGGCAAAGATCTGCAGCGACGGAAGCGCATTGATGATTTCGAAGACACGCTTGATTTGGGGCTGCACATGCGCGATGAGAAACACCCCGCCCTTCTTGGACAGCTCTTTTTTGGTTTTCAAGATAACCCGAACCCCCATACTGCTGATGTATTCGACGTCTTTCATATCCAGCGTGATCACTTTGGCCGCCCCGTTTGTGATGAGAAAATCCATTTTCTTCTCGAGGATCTGGTGCGTGTTGGTATCGAGCGATCCGAAAGCGGACACGATGAAGATCCCAGGCTGTTTCTCGACCGATGAGACGGTTAAAGACATGATGAGCTCCTTTCAGTTGATGGATGACGAGTGCAGGATCGCTTAATCGATGCGGAAACAGACGATCAGAATATTGGACTGCCCTTCCCTTCGGTAACGGACTTCGTGAGCCAACCGCTTCACGAGATGGATGCCAAGGCCCCCGATCTCCCTCTCGGAGAATTCCTGCTCCAGGTCGACGTCGTGAAATTCCAAAGGATTGAAAGGGATTCCGTTGTCCTCAAAACCGATGCAGCAGGTCCCTTCCGGGCCCCAGAAGCAGGTGAGGCGGACAGTCCCCGCCGCGCCCGGATAGGCATAGAAGACGATGTTCGTGAAGACTTCCTCCAACACCAGCTTGATATCCTGGATCAACTCCTCCGAGCCATTCATCGCTTCGACATCAGGGATCACAAATTCCTGGACGGCTTTCAGGGAGTCCAGGTGCGCTCCTACTTCCAAGCTTTTCATACTGGAGAGCTTTCCTTGCAGGCTTGATACGGCTCCCGTTCCCCACTGCGTCCGGAAACCGCTGAAAAGGATCGAACCGACCGCATCATCCCGTCGATTCTCGAATAGTATCGGCTGGGTGATCCGTTCGCATGAGTGCATCAGGCCGAGCGGCACATAATAATGGTCGCAACCCTTTTCGCCGTGATATCCTGAAAAAGAATGAACTACACGGGGCTCGGCGTTTCCCAATCAACGGATCTCTCCCCCAGCCAGAGGAATGCTCGATGCACGAGACCTTGCGCGCGCTCTGCAGCCGGCACGGGATTGTCATGATCGGCGAGCCCACTCTTCTCCCCCATTCACAGGCAAGCTGGCTGCTGACCGGCAGCTCCGGGGAAAAGTGGATCGCCAAGCCCAACCGGCCCGAGGACAAAAGCGTCGAAATGCTGCGCAGCTTCAAGATGCTGCATCCGCATTTCCGCCATCCGCTTCCGCTTACGAAGCCAGAGGACGGATACCTGCTTTACGAGTCCATTCCCGGTCAGGTGCTTGCCGATGGAGCGTTCGACACGCCGGAAATCGTCGAAACGGTCTTTGAAGTCATCGGGCGATTCCGAGCCATGATGCGCTCCTTGAGCCTCGTGCCCTTCCTCGAGGAAAAGCTCAACCAAAGCCGCATCCCTCCCGGGTGGAATTCGATGGATTCAGCCGCGCCTCCGCAAAGCGGTCCCCGATCCGAATCCGTGAAGCCCATGCCCACCCGGCTTCAGATCGCCGGATCGTTCCGCTGGGCTCACCAGCTCGCCGCGAGTGCCTCCACGCTGACCACGTCTTTGGGAGTGTGGACTGACGCACCCATCCGGCGGTTTCAGGAACAGCTCGACCGGCATCTTTCCATCCACATCCCCGTGGTGGGGAACAATCTTTCCCACACGGCGATGCATCCTGAGCACCTGCTGGTATGTGAAAACGGGGAAATTGGGATTGTGGGCTGGCACATCGAGCCACGGCCGCGGTTCTACATGAACCATACGTACCTGGCCTGGGCGCTTCTTCGGTCCGAAAAACCGGCGCTCCTCCCCCTGTGCCGCGACTATCTCTCCCGCGAGCGAGCCATGGATTTCCACAAGGATCATCAGCTTGTGCACGCTCTGTGCCTGCTGGAGCAGCTGGCCGAGCTTCTCCGGCGTCCTGCAGATCAGAGGGCGGGCCGATGGCGAGATGGAATTGCGCTTGCGGAAGCGCTGTTTCGAGAGTGCGTCGAGGCTATGACCGAGGATGCCGGCTAAGCGCTGACGGTGATCGAATCGCCTGGCGTCGGACGCGCAACGTCACGCCGGCTCGATGGCGACTCCATCTCCAAGGTCCATGACGCCGGGTAATTGAATGGTGGAGGTTTCCTTTTCCATCAGGGATACCCCCGAGCACGTGACGCTCCCGCTCCCCTGGCACCGCCCGGTATACACCTTGAGGATCTTTCCTCCACGGATCTGGAGCAGCATCCCGCTCAGGCTCACGGTGAGTGCGATCTCGAAGGGAATGCTTTCGCGAAAGAGGTCCCCGATCTCGATTTCCACGGAAGGCTTATGCATCGACGTGATGGAATGCTCGACCAGAGGCACCAGGTGCGTTTCTTGGGGGGAATGGAGATCGGGATCACAGTACTTCCTGAGCTCCTCGTATTTCGTCCAGGCCCCCAGAAAGATGTCCACGAAACGAATCTCGAGAAGCTTCTCCAGCTGACCTTTCACGGCGTCCCAGACGGCCGACCAGCGCAGACCGTCGAATTGCTTGGCCAGTCTAGCCCGAAGGTCGGCAACCACGGCCTCCGATTCCAAGGCTTCCAGCCGTGCCTCTGTCGATTCCGTCGAAACAAAAAAGTCAGCCAATGTCGTCTGGTCATCCAACATGGGTATCCTCATCGTCGACACACACGGTGCCTGAAAGAGTCATCTGCTGCTTCCCCGCGTCAGGGATCACCCTACAGTGCATGGCGGCAAGCTCCGGTCCCGATGACGTCGTCACCATCGCTTGCACTCCTGAATCCTCCAGCACCCGGACCGTGATCTGAGGCACAGGTTGACGCGCAGGCGCCCCAAGGCTTCCAAAGCTTTTGGCTCCCCAGTAACCGGCCAGTAATCCAAGCAGACCTGCAACCACGGCCGGGAAAATCCAGCCCATTCCCCCGTCTTGTGGAGGGGGCGCGGCATTGGCGGCGGCGGCCACCCAGAGGTCGACCGCGGAGCGGCTGAGGACACGGGCGTTGGGAGCGGGGTCCTGCTCAATGATGGTCCCCGGTTCTTCCGAAGAAGCCCGCTCGTGGATCTTGCCAACCTCCAGCTTGGCCCGGCTCAGAATCGGACCAGCCTCATCCCGCCTATGCCCGATGAGTCTCGGAACATCGACCTGCACCGCGTCGACTGCAGATCCTGATGAAACCCAGAGCTGCATCGGCGAGCCCGGCGGCACGCGCGAACCGGGCTTCGGGTGCTGGTCAAGAACCGTATCCGGGGTCGCATCCGAGGGCTTCCTGGAAATCTCCCCGACAGCCAGCCTGGATCCTTCAATCGCCTCCCGGGCATTCTTTAAAACCTTCTCGATCACCCGCGGAACTTCGACGAGCTCGCTTCCAGCCACCGTAATGGAAACCGCTGAGCCGCTGGAAACGCGGACTCCCGGCGCGGGATCCTGATCGATGACGACCACGTCATCACGAGCGCTGTCTGCCTGGCGGATCCCGCCCACTTTCAGCCCAGCCTCCCGGATCATGCGAAGGGCTTCCCCGCGTCTCGTCCCGATCAAGCGTGGAACGTCCACTTGCTGACGCCCCGTGGAGATCACGAGATTGACGGCAGTGCCCGGAGCCGCTCGGGTACCTTCCGCCGGATGCTGGTCGACAACCAACCCCTCTTTGAGGTCCGCCGGGCGCTCTCTCGTCTGCCCGACAGCCAGCCCCACATCGGAAAGCTGTCTGCGAGCCTCCGCGGCGGATTTGCCGATCAACGCCGGGACCCTGAGCGAGGGACGCTCGGCGCGAACAACGACGTCATCCACAGTGACAGGGACGTCTTTCAAGGATTGAAATCCGATGATGCCAGCGGGCAGAGGCTCGGGATCGCGGACCGACAAAGCGCGCTTGCCGTTCACCGTGACGGAAACGGTGTCGTCCTTGGCAGCCATCTCAACACGAAGCCCGCGGAGGGAGCCTCGTACGGGGACACGCCCCCTGCCGAGATCCCGAAACGCATTGGGGCCGGCAGCCACCGTTTCCTTGAAAAGATAAACGGCGAGCCCTCCCCGCTCCGGGCTGAAAGCCACTCCGTATCGTCCCTTGTCGCTGATCCGGATACTCGCCTGCAGGCCCGTGGGTGCAGTGTCGATCACAAAGGACAGATTCAGGTCTTCCCAAGTGCCGTTGCGATATCGTGCCCATCCGGGCCCGCGGGCCATGAGCCGGCCTTCTCTGACCTGCCAATTGGATTCCAGCTGCCAGCCCTCGGCCCGTCCATCATTGAAATCACTCGAATAGGCAGTCGGCTGCGCGTAACCGCAAGGCGCCCATGGCATCGCCATCACGGTGAGCATCAACGCTGCAATGCCGACGGAAACCAGTCTCGCAAACAAATGCGGGCTAAAACCGGGTAGATTCATCAGAATGCCTTCGATCATCGAGATGGAAGGTTACCGGGCTCGTCCGTGGTCGGAGGAAACCGCAATTATTGATTAGGATAAATCGATTCCGGGTGTCCGTCGAGGAAATTCCTCATTCCGGGAATTCCGCATTCCCTTGACCGCCCCATCACTCAATCATTCTCGTGTTGAACCATTTGATGCAACCGAACTATAATCGATTCGTGCCTCCCTTCGGCAGGTTCTTCCGCATCCGCTGTCTGCTGAAAAGACCGTCCGGTTATTGTCTGAGCGCGACTTTGCCCAAGGATTCTAACCGATGGGAAGGGCGAACGCTTTCCCTCTTTCAACGCGAGTCCGCTGCACCTTCCTACAGCGACTTGAGCATGCCGTGGAGTGACGCGTGCACCGCCTTCGGGTTTTCGTTTGTGCAAGTCTTCTGGGGCTCCTTTTTCTTGCCGGCTGCGACGAAAGAAGCCAGACGTACGAGCCGATGGAGCCGACACCAGGCGTGACGGATAGCGAGATCCTGCTGGGGTCCTCGCTCGCACTGGAGGGGCATGCGAGCTACCTCGGCACCCAGACCATGCGCGGCTTCCTTTCCTACATTCGGGATGTCAACGAGCGCGGCGGCATCCACGGCAGGACCATCAGGGTCATCGCCTACGACGACAGCTACGACCCACCGAAGTGCCTTGCGAACACCCAGCGTCTCATCGTCGAGGATCGCGTGTTCGCCCTCTTCTCCTACGTCGGCACGCCGACCACGGTGAAGATCCTACCCCTGGTTGAAGAAGCCCGGATCCCGCTGCTCGGCATGTTCACGGGCGCCAACGCTCTGCGTGACCCCCTCAGCCACTACGTCATCAACGTCCGGGCCTCTTATTACGAAGAAACAGGAGCGGCGGTGGATCACCTTGTTCGTGATTTGGGGATCCGAAAAACGGCCGTCTTTTACCAGTATGACGCCTACGGCTTCGACGGACTGACCGGGATGGAGCTAGCGCTTGAGCGCCATGGACTGGCTCCAGTGGCCCGGGGGTCGTACATTCGAGGGACTCTCGACGTGGAAGAAGGTCTCCAGAAGATTCTCGCCTCGGGAGCCGAGGCAGTCTCCATGATCGGCACCTACGAGCCCTGCGCCAAGTTCATCAAGCTGGCTCACCAGCAAGGATTCAATCCCGTCTACTACCTGGTTTCGTTCGTGGGAGCGGACGAGCTGGCAAGGCGGCTGGAAGCAAGCGATGCAACGGTCATCATGTCCCAGGTGGTGCCGCCGCCCGAGGGGCACAATGCGAGCGATCTGCCCGAAACCGCATCTGAATATGTGGCCCTTTTGAAACGACATTTCCCCGGGGACAAGCCGAATTTCGTCGGCCTTGAAGGCTTCATCAACGCCAAGGTCCTGGTGGAGGGTCTCCTCAGGGCTGGACGCAACCTGACCCGGGAAGGATTCATCGAAGCGATTGAGTCGATCCGCGACTTTCCCCTCTTTCCCGACACCAGCTTGTCGTTCAGTCCGACGGATCACCAGGGGCTGGATCGCGTTTACTTCACCCGGCTGCAAGCGGGTCAGTTCGTGCTTGTGAACGATTGGCAGGAAATCAGAAAGTCCCTGGCGAATCCGGCCTTTTGAACCGCAACCCTGTTGCCGCGATGGGACCAACATTGAAGCCTTTCAGCGGAACCAGCCTCAAGAACAAGATCTTTTTCTCCATCCTGGCGGTGATGCTCATCTGCAGCTCAGCCATCGCATTTCTCGCGCGATGGATCCTGGTTTCGAGTCTCATCTCGGAGCTTGAGCTGCGGGGGATCGCCATTGCCCGGACCATTGCCGAACGCGGAAGCGGCTTTATCCTGGAGAAGAACTACACCTTGCTTTTGAGCCTCATCTTCGATGAAATGCAGCTCCAGGAGCGCAAGCACCTGGTCGCCTACGTCTTCGTGGTCGACCGCGAAAACAACATCCTCAGCCACACCTTCACGCGCCCGTTCCCGGACGAGCTGCGGTTGGTGAACACGGTCCCTCCCGACCAGAGTAAAAGCGTGCAGCTGCTGACCGTCTTCGACCGCGCGGCCTATGACATCGCCATTCCCATCAAGGAGGGCATCTACCGCATCGGGACCGTCCATGTCGGTCTGCAGAAGAGCCACATCGACACCCTGGTGGCCAAGCTGCGGTTCACGTTCCTGGGCTTCATCTCCATGGTCATCATCCTCATCTTCATCATGAGCCACAAGATCGCCAAGTACATCACCATGCCGATCTTCAGGCTGACGAGGATCTCCGATGAGCTGAGCCGAGGCAACTTCGACATCAAGCTGGATCTGGGAGGTGTCGCTCAAGGATGGGATTCATCCGATTGTCCGGCGTACGCGAACACGGACCTCCCGTGCTGGCATTTCGACGACTTGGTTACACCCGATGCCGAAACCAGCCACCAGGACCGAGAAAACCTGCGCATCTGCCAGCAGTGCGTCTTTTACAGGAAGCGGGGCGGCGACGAGGTGGTGCAGCTGGCCGATTCCTTCCACAACATGGTGTGGAGCATCAAGCTGTATCGCCGCCGACTGCACGAATCGGAAGAGAAGTATCGGTCGCTTTTCGACAGCGGGCCGGACCCGATCTTTGTCGTGGATTCCTCGACCCTCGAGATTATCGATGCAAACCCGCGCGCAGTCGAGCTATACGGGTACGCCAAGGGCGAGCTGATCGGCAAGCGGTTTATCGAGCTGGAAGCGGAGCACGGAGGGACCTCGACGGCGTTTTATGCCGGTGAGGGTGACGCGCAGGGGTGCATCTCCTTTCAGAAACAGCTGCACCAGAAGAAAGGAGACAAGCCTTTTTTCGTGAACCTCCACGCGTGCCACATCAGCTACAAGGGACGTCCATCCATCATCATCTCAGCCGCCGATGTCACTGAAATGATGGAGAAAGACGCCCAGCTCATCCAGGCGAGCAAGATGAAATCCCTGGGTGAAATGTCGGCCGGCATGGCCCATGAGCTGAACCAGCCCCTCAACGCCATCAAGATGGGAAGCGATTTTCTCATGATGACCATCGAGCGAAACCTGGACCTCCCCAAAGATCAGCTGCACCAAGTCGTGTCCGAAATCAGCGCCCAGGTGGACCGGGCCGCGGACATTATCAATACCCTGCGGGCCTTCGGGAGAAAGGCGGATCTCACGCGCGAAGCGGTCCACATCAATAAGCCGATCCGCAATGTCTATTCGCTGGTAAGGCGGCAGTTCGAATTGGAAAACATAAGAATCACGCTTGACCTTACAGAAGATATTCATCCGGTTCTTGCCCAGGACAATCGACTGCAACAGGTATTTTTCAACCTTGTCAACAATGCACGCGATGCCATCAATGAAAAAAACGAAAAGAATGAGATCAAAGAAGAAGGACATATCCATATTAGATCGTATGAATTGTCTGGGAATGTAATGGTTGACATCGATGATAATGGTGCCGGCATACCGGATAGCGTCAGGAACCAAATTTTCGAGCCTTTCTTTACGACTAAGGAAACTAGCCTCGACATGGGACTTGGTTTAGCTATTACTTATGGGATTGTTCAAGATTATGGAGGCGATATTCAATTTCAGAGTACGCAGGGAGAAGGCACGCGATTCATTTTGAGCTTTCCGATCGCTGCCTGAAACACATATGAAGGAGTCCTATCCCAATGAATACGGTCCTTGTAATAGATGATGAAAAACCAACCCTCGCCATGTTTCGCCTCACTCTGAATGCCTATGGATACGAGGTGCTCACGGCCGAGAACGGGCGGGAAGGGGTGGACGTGTTTGAACGCGAACGGCCTCCCATTGTCCTCACCGACATCAAGATGCCCGGAATGGACGGGATCGAGGTGCTGCGACGCATCAAAGCGATCGACCCCAAGGCGGAGGTCATCGTGATCACCGGCCACGGGGACATGGATTTGGCGATCAAGGCGTTGAACCTCGATGCCACCGACTTCATCAACAAGCCCATTCAGCGGCAGGCCCTCGAGCAAGCGCTCGAGCGCGCCAAGGAACGAATCCAGCTCGTCGAGACGCAATCCCGGCAGGTGACGGTGACGATGGGGGAAGCGGCAGCCGTGATTCGAGTGCAGGGGAGCATCACGGCGCAGTCCGAGCCACAGCTGCAGGAAGCGTATCAGGAGGCCCTCAAGGCGGGCAAATCGCGTATCGTGCTGAGCCTCGTCCCTAACGTGTCGATCAACGGCGCCGGCATGGGCATTCTCTCCCAGTTGATCCTGGAGGCTCAGAAAGCAGGGCGGGAGCTGAGGGTGTGCGGCGTATCCGAGAGCTTTCGTCGCGTGTTCAAGATCGTCGGCATTGCCGATTTGGTGACCCTTTACGATTCGGAGCAGGAGGCCCTCGATGCCTAGAGCAGGACTGTTGAAGGAAGCACGCCTCGCCTTTGTCATTGTGGCGACTTGCTTAATCGGATCCCTGTGCTCGCCGTGCGCGGGCAGAGCCGCCGATTTGCCCGAAAAGGGGAAGACCCTCCCCGATTTTACCCTTCAAGCTCCGGCCATCGAGAAGGACCGGGAGTACCTGGGGCTTGGAGCAGGACCCTTCAAGCTCCAGGATATCCAGGCTCAGCTGCTCATCGTCGAGATCATCGGGGTCTACTGTCCCCTCTGCCACCAGCAGGCACCGCTTTTCAACAAGCTGGTCGAGCGGATTGACAAGAAGAGTCTCTCGAGCAAGGTGAAGCTCCTGGCCGTTGCCGCCGGAGGAAACCCCATCGAAATCGACCACCTTCGCACGAACGGCGTCTATGAATACCCGATCGTCCCCGACGAGTCCTTCGTGGTGCACAAGCTCCTCGGACAGCCCCGGACCCCCTACACGCTTATCCTGGACAAGAGCGGAAAGGTCCTGGATGCCCACCTTGGAGTCCTTGAAGACATGGACTCCTATTTCGAGAAGATCCAGGGACTTCTGAGCTAGCATGAAAGAAGCGATTTCAGATCTCGAGAGCGCAAGTGGCGCGGGCGAAGGGCCCGAGAGAGCGGAGCGGAGAGCCGTTTACCTGAGAGCCCTTTCCGAGGCGTCCCGGGAGCTGGGCGGTCTTAGCCATCCCCGGAAGCTTGCCGAGAGCTTCCTGCTGACCCTCATGGGGACATTCGGGATCACGAAAGGATGGGTTGGACTCTTCGGGACAATGACCCTGGAAGCATCCTTCACCGCCAGCCGCGGCATTCCAGAGGCGGAGGCCGCACCACTAGGGGAGAAGCTTCCCCGCATCGCCACCAGGTTGCTCGCCGAACGGGTCAAGCCAGGTGGCCAGCACTCGGGGATGGTCGTTTTGACTTGTGCATCCAGAGGCGAGGCCGCTTGGGTCGGCGAAGACTGGGAGCTTCTGATCGCCTGGCCGATGGGAGAGAGGTTTTGCGGCGCCGCGGCTCTCGGGAGGCGCCTCACGCAAGTCCCTTTGGATCGGGAGGAGCTGGACATCCTGGAGCACTTCGCCAACGTGTTCGTGGGGGCCCTCTCCCGGGTTCTGACCCTCACGAGCATCCAGCAGCTCAACGCCGATCTCGAGCGCAAGAACATCACCCTAAAACAGGCCCTGGAATCGGCCGACCGCGCCCGCAATGACCTTGATCGGAAAATCCATCAACTGAGTACGCTCTCGGACCTGACGGCGGAGCTGAGCTCCATCCTCCAGACGGACGAGCTTCTGCAGACCTACATCCTGGTTTCCATGGGATCGATCGCCATCGGGAGCGCCAGCCTCCTGCTGGTTGACCGAGAATCTGAGCTCGTGCGGACGGTGGTCCGCGGATCGGCAGCGGAGATGCCAGCATTGACCGGCCCCGAAGCCGAGCGGCTCATTTACCAATGCATGGGCTCATCAGCGAAGCGAAGCCTCACCCCCATGACCGTCACGCGCATCGACAGCTCCCTGCTCCCCGCTGAAGCGGCTGTGGGGCTGCTCCCGGCCGTGGGGCTGCTGTTCATGGTGGATCAGTCGCTCCTCGGGCTCGCGTGCTTCGGATCCCGCCTCTCGGGCCTGCCGATCTCCGAAGACGATGCAAGCCTGCTTGAATCCCTTACGTCCAATTTTCTGCCGTTCCTGAAAAACGCCAAGTCCTTTAGAACCATCGAGGCTCTCAACGAGGACCTCGCCGCACGAAACGAAGACCTCACGCAGACCATCACCGAGCTCCGCGAGGCACGCTTCAAGATCGCCCTTTTGGAGAAAGCCAAGACCCATCTGAGGACCGTGGTCGAGCGTGAGATCGCGCGGCTGGGCACGGCACGGCCCATCGATTTCGTGCTCATTTTCGTGCTGGCGGCATTTCTCGGCCTTCTTTTCAACTACACCGGTCCCCAGTCCCTGCCGTTGATACCGGAATCCTGGCACCGTCCACCCGTACAAACCATGGGCAGCGCCGAAGCCAGGCAACTGGTTCAAGGAGGCAAAGCCATCCTGGTCGATGCAAGGCCCAAGGAGCTCCATGACCAACAGCACATCGAGGGCGCTCTCAACTTGCCCCCATCCCTGTTTGATCTCGTCTACATGATGAAGATCGCACGACTTCCGGCCGACACGACCATCATCGTTTACGGTCGGACCGTAAGCAGGCGCTACGATGAAGACGTCGCCCACCGGTTGAAGCGACGCGATCATGAAGACGTTCGGGTTCTGGCAGGGGCAATCGAGGACTGGGATCGGGAAGCCAGTCGGAGCGGACCATGAAGCCGATCGATCTCGTCAAAACGCTGCTCACACACCCCTGCACCACGCTGGCGCTTCGGCTTTACATCGGCGGGCTCTTCATCTATGCCAGCATGTACAAGATCAACTACACGGGCGAGTTCGCGGAGACGATCGCCAACTACCAGGTCGTGCCCTATTGGGGAGTCAATGCTCTGGCAATCGCCATGCCCTGGCTGGAGCTCATCAGCGGCCTGCTGCTCGTTGCGGGAATCCGCACCAAAGCGGCGGCGGCCATCATCAGCGGCCTGCTCACGCTGTTCACTCTTCTGGTTGTGGTCACCCTGGCCCAGATCGGAAGAGCACACGTCTGAACTCCAGTCACGAGTG
>CALBZH010000805.1 GCA_937889795.1 uncultured Syntrophobacteraceae bacterium
TATTTTCGACGAGAACGGCCGTGTGGTGCAGATGATCGAATATGCTCTGGACATCACGGAACGGAAGCAAATGGAGCGGCAGATCCTTGAAACCGCCGAGCGCATCAAGCGCTTTGCATATTCCGTTTCCCATGATCTGAAAAGCCCAATCATCGGCATCTACGGGTTGACCCGCCTCCTCCACCGCCAGTACCGGGAGGTGATGGATGAGCGGGGACGCATGTACTGCGACCAGATCCTGAGGGCTTCCGAGCTGGCCGTGGACCTGGTTGAGGAGATCAATGCTTACATCCGGACCAAGGAAAGTCCCCTCCATTTCGAGCACGTCAAGATCGAAGACATTCTCCACACGGTCCGGGACGAATTCGGGGCGTTCCTGGCCATGCGCCATGTCGAATGGGTCGAGCCCCCATCCCTGCCGCGGATCACTGCCGACCGCATGAGCTTGGTCCGCGTGTTTCGGAATCTGGTCGACAATGCGTTGAAATACGGCGGGGAGTCACTCAGCCGAATCGAGATTGGCTATGAAGAGCGGGACGACGCCCACATTCTCTCCGTGAGCGATAACGGCGTGGGGATTCGGGAGTGCGACCGCGACAAGATCTTTGAGCTTTTTCAGCGCAACGAAAGCTCAAAAGGCGTGGAAGGAACGGGGCTGGGGCTCGCCATCGTCAAGGAAATCGCCGAAAAGCATCAGGGGCGGGCTTGGGTGGAATCCGACCCGGGCAAGCGCACGACATTCTACTTGGCCGTTGGGAAGGAACTGCGGGAGACCCCCTGAAAGGCCTGGCTCGCCGTTCCTTTCCACGGGCATCTCGACCAGCCAAGGAGAACCACGTGCGAGGATCATTCTCCAACAGGATCTGGATCAGTAATTTGGATTGGGCTTCGAGATCCCTTGCGTGTCCCACTGGGGGTTGGTGCTGTCGCCCGTGATGCCTGACATTTTGCGGATCCGAACGTCGATGCCCTTTTCATTCTTTAAGAGCGAGACCAGCTCGTTGGGGTCTTCCGTCCAGTACTCATACGGGTAAAGAATCTTTGGCTTGATTGCTTTGGCTGCTTCCGCGGCCTTTTCCGGAGTCATGGTGTGGGGCATCGCCAAAGGCAAGAACGCCACGTCAATCTTCTTGAGGTTCTTCATCTCCGGCACGTATTCCGTGTCCGAAGCCACATAAAACCGCTTGTCGTCGAACGTCAGGACATAACCGTTCCCCTCGCCTTTTTCATGGTAGAGCGTGCCTCGTGAGTAGGGCGAGCCCCCAGCGCCAGTGTACTCCTTACCGATACTCCGCTCGTAGGAGGTGTTGTAGGCAGGCACGGCTTCGATCCGAATCCCCTTGACGGTCTGAGCGTCTCCGTTTCCCATGACGATGCCGTCTCTCTCGGCGGTTGCACAGGATGAACAGAGGACGATGGCCGTATCCGGACCCTTGAGAGTGTAGATGGCCCGCGTGTCCAGATGATCGGTCGCGTTGTGAGTGACGAGGATGAGGTCGGCCTTGGGAAGACGCGTGTAATCCGCCCACTTGCTGACCGGATCGACATAGATGTTCATGCCTTTGAACTGAAAGCGCAGACTCCCATACCCCAGAAAGGAGACCTTCACCTCACCCTTGGCAGTCTTGATGGTATCCGTGGGGAACTGAGCCCGAGCGATCACTGGTGCCGCAATGATCAGCATCAAGACGGCTGCAAAGATCTTCTTGACCATGCTCATCCCTTTCCTGGATCTGCGGAACAATATCGGCATTGCGAGCCCCACGGGGCCGTTCCCCCGTCGGAACGACTCTAGGCGAGCTTCTCGGCAATCAGCTTCCTGGCGAGCTGCAAAGCACCCGCGAGCTTCTCGGGCTGGTTGCCACCGGCCTGAGCCATATCGGGGCGACCGCCGCCACTGCCTCCCACTTCCTTGACGATCTCCTTGATCAAGTCTCCCGCGCGGACCCGTTTGGTGAGGTCCTCCGTAACGCCCACCAGCAGGAAGACCTTGCCCTCGTGAGCGGCCCCGAGAACAGCGATGCCGCTCTTGGTGCGCTCCTTGAACTGGTCGTTCATCTCGCGAAGAACCTTCGGGTTGTCGGCTTCCACCTGGACGACCAGGACTGTCACGCCGCCAACCTGCTCCGCTCCGTCGATCAGATCGGCCGATTTCTTGCTCGCCATGGAGGACTTAAGGCTTTCCAGCTCTTTTTCGAGCTGCTTTT
>CALBZH010000806.1 GCA_937889795.1 uncultured Syntrophobacteraceae bacterium
GGCTTCTTGGGTGAGCGGACTGCAGCGCCAGGAAAGGGCCGGTGCGGCTGCAGTCTGCTCACGGGCTGCTGGAGGTCGTCCAGGTTTGGGGTTATTCGCCCGGCTGGACTTTCATGATGAAAGGCTTCACTTTCTCTTCATGCTGCACCTGAGCCACGAGCGTGTGTGCTTTGCCCATGTCGGAGACGGGCTCGAGGTGCACCACGTAAAGCTGTCCCCCTCCCTTGGGGTCTGCCTTCGTCTTGATCGAGACGGAATAGCCTTTTTTCTTCAGACTCTGCTGGAGCTCCTCGGCGTTCTTCCTGTCGTGGTAGGACCCCACTTGGACCGCATAGAGCTCACCTCCCACGGACTTGGGCTTTGCAGCCTCCGGAGACTTGGGCGCGGAAAGGCTTGCCGTCTTCTCCTTGGCTTTGGCCGTGGCTGGTCCCGCGGCGGCTGGAGTGGCTCCAGATGCTGGTGCAGCCTTGGCTGCCGTCTGGGTCGGCGTCTTGGCAGGTGGCGGCAGGGCACCGTCCAGCGCCTTGAAGGCCTGGCTCGCCGCTGTTTCACTCGCCGTCATGGCAGGCGAGGCGCTTTTTTCAAGAGAGATTGTTTTTGCCGGCTCGGTTCCAGGCGCCACGAGAAGACCTTCCGCCTGTTTCTCGGCGGGAAGGCGGCCCTGGCTGTCCGGCAAAGGCTGCATGCCTGGAAGCGGAGCGACCTTCAATTCCGCCGACTCTTTGGAGTCAGCGACGATTGGCGGGATCTGCTGAACGTTCTCCGTCACAGCTCCCGGGCTCCGTGGGATTTCCCGAACGACCGCCCCCCCCTTGTCCTGACCCGACCTGCTCAGACCGTTCTTTGAGCCCTTGATGCCCGTCAGACGGGTTGCGATCAGCATGAGCACCACCAGCCCCACGGCCGCCCAGAGCAGGACTTTGACGTAGGATGATTTCTCCTGACCCGCACCGCCCCGATTCAAGTAAAGCTTCCGTTCCATGTCATTCCCCTCCTACCTCGCGGCTTGCGCACGCTCAAGAGCCCTCCGAAACCCGGGCAGCGACCGTTCGATAGTCCCGTCATCCACGCAGTAGGCTATACGAAAATGCCCGGGCCCTCCAAACCCGCTGCCAGGAACCGTCAATATGTTCTCCTCTTGCAGGAGTCGCACGAAACGGACGTCATCCGGCAAGGGACTAGGCGGAAACAGGTAAAACGCACCGGGAGGAGCCGTGATCTGATATCCTGCAGCCTGCAAACCGCTCACGAGCACATCCCGCTTCCTTCGGTAGAGGGAGACGTCCACAGAGGCTCCTTGCAGCTCACCGATCAGCCGCTGCATCAGGCCGGGCGCGTTCACGAACCCGAGAATTCGGTTGGCCAGTGCCAGCGCCCCCCTCAAATTATCGAGGTCATCCGCTTCCGGATGGATCCCCACAAAGCCGATCCGCTCTCCGGGCAAAGAGAGGTCCTTCGAATAGGAAGTTGCAACCAGTGTGTTGGTATAACAGGAAAAAACACAGGGCACCGTTTGATTGTCATAGACAATCTTGCGGTAGGGCTCATCGGAGACTAGATAGATGGCGCGCCCATGCTCACGGCTCTTACGATTGAGCAAGGCTCCCAGCTCGGCCAGCGCCCCCGCGGAGTAAATCTGACCCGTGGGATTGTTTGGCGAATTGATGAGCACGATCTTGGTGGCCGCCCCGACGGCCGATTCGAGAGCAGCCAAATCCAGTGAAAAATCTTCTTTTGTGGGAACGGTTCGGAGCGATCCCCCATGATTATCCGCGTAAAAAGCATACTCGACAAAATAGGGCGCGGGAACGAGCACCTCGTCCCCGGGATCGAGCAGCGCCTTAAATATGATATTTAAAGCCCCGGCAGCCCCGCATGTCACCACAATTTGGTCAGGACCCAATTGGATACAGAATTCCCTCGACAAATAATCAGAAACGGCGACACGCGTATCAAGCAGGCCGGCGTTGGGCATATAGCCATGGATACCCGGGTCTTCCGAGCTTGCGAGCTCCATCAGCTTCTTACGCACGGCATCCGGCGGGGGGATATTAGGGTTTCCCAGGCTGAAGTCAAATACGTTCTCCGCCCCATGTATTTTCTTAAGGCGAGCCCCTTCTTCGAACATCTTTCGAATCCAAGACCCTCCCTCCATAAACTGGACCATCTTCTTGGCGACGGTCATTGCTGCCTCCCAAAAACAATGCAATCTCTAGTCTGTCACCCATTCATAGATTAGGTCAGGCATGTAGATCAAAGTTTACCAAGCACTATACGAGAGATCTTTCTGACGTTGCAAGTATAAATAAGAGTTGAAGCTGCTTTTCGACGTTTTCTTAACGAAGCTTCGACTCGGCCCGCCCCCTC
>CALBZH010000807.1 GCA_937889795.1 uncultured Syntrophobacteraceae bacterium
CCACCGAGATCTACACTCTTTCCCTACACGACGCTCTTCCGATCTGACGCGACGTCTGGTGGATGCGTCATTGGCTCACGGGGTCGAGCGGTTCGTTCACTGTAGCTCGGTTGGAGTCTATGGCACAATTCCCCTGGAATTGCCTGCAACCGTCGCAACACCAATGAATGGTGACAACGCCTATCACACTTCCAAAATCGATGCGGAAAAGCAGGTTCGCGAAGGTGTTGTGAGGGGTCTGAACGCTGTGATTGTTCGCCCCTCGATCACATATGGTGAAGGAGATACGGGATTTCCCCGCACGCTGGTGAGACTCGTGAAGGCGCGTTGCCTGCCAATTCCCGCAAAGGATATCCAAGTCCATTTGCTGGAGGTATCAAGCCTCGCTCGGCTGGTTACAGAGGTGTTGTTTTCAAACAGGCCGTGGCCCCGTGTGGTGCTTGCTGCCGACGAAGCCCCCGTTTCGCTGAGCGAGCTGGTGAATCGGATCCATGAGCACTACCATGAGTCACTCTATCCGCAACAGTTGCGTTTGCCGGCTGCGGTCTTTCGGGGGGCGGCCATGTTTTTTGGGCTTTGCGGGAGCCACAAATGGCTGACACGAGTCCAACTGGTGTCCAAGAGCTGGTGTTTTGATATCTCCGAGACGACTGCTTTCTACGACTATGGGCCTGTGAGTACCCTGGAGGCTTTTGTACGAGCCATGTGTCCTTGAGCCGTCACAACCTCGATGTGTTTCGGCTTCTGGCCAATATCGTCCCCTGTCTCAGCAGGTAAGGGGATTGGATAGCCGCGACGTTTCTCGTGAGGATCTTTCCATGACGACAAAGCAAGAGCTCCAACCCGTGCTCATCCGCTCAAACTGGCGGCATTATTTTGAGGATCACCACGAGGGATTGGGTACCACCTACGAGAGGTTTATTCTACACCGGTTCTTCATAGAGCTTGAAGCGCGCTTTGCCCTCAAGAGTGTCCTGGAGGCCCCTCTTTTTGGGATGACCGGTGTATCGGGGATCAACAGCCTGTGGTGGGCTCACCATGGGATTCCGGTGACTTTGCTGGATGATCACGAAGAGCGGATTCGATTGGTCCGCGATTTGTGGCGCAATAATGGCTATGACGTCGAGGTCGTGGGGGTCCCGTCCTTTCGGTCGCTTCCTTTCGAGGATCGGACGTTCGATCTGAGCTGGAATTTTGCAGCACTCTGGTTCGTCCCGGAGCTCGAGCCGTTCCTGAGGGAGCTTTGTCGGCTCACGCGAAAAGTCATCATGATTTGCATCCCCAACCCGTGGGGAATCGGCCACATGCTGCGCTTTGCAGGGAAGAAGGCTCAGTGCGCCGGTCTCTATCTGGACAATCTCCGTCCCGAAGTCATCATCGACACCATGGAACGCCTGGGGTGGCGCAGACTGAAGCAAGCTTATTTCGATGTTCCTCCCTGGCCGGATATTGCCATGAAAAAAGAAGATCTTCTGAAAAGAGTGGGATTCGGGAGATCGTCTCCTTCTCAACCGTGCAAGCCTGCCGAATGTCTTTGCATTCTGGACTACTACAACGGGACGAAGCCGGACATGGAAAGTGACGTGCTGAAGCTCGCCTTCCTCGAGAACGCCCCGGAATTCGTTCAGCGATTCTGGGCACACCACATCTGCCTGCAGTTTGTCACTGCTTCTGAGGGGGATCGGAGTTGAGCATTCGGATTCGAGTGGTCGATGAGGTCCCCCATTCCAGAGGCACACCATTGCGATGAGGGATGGACGATCCATGATCTCAGTTGTCATCCCCTCTTACAATTCGGCCGAGACCATCGAGCCTTGTTTGGCATCGTTGTCTCATCAATCGTATTCAGGTGACTACGAGATCATTCTGGCTGATAGCTCATGTGACAATACCCGTCAGATTGTCCGGGAGAAATTTCCGGATGTCCGTTTGATTTCATTCGCCCTGCGGACGGATCCAGGCAAAGCCAGAAATGCCGGCATCTTAGAGGCCAAGGGGGACGTCCTGGCCTTGATCGATTCGGACTGTATCGCTGCGCAGGACTGGCTAGAGAAGATCGAGGCCGCCCATCGGTCGAGGTACAAGGCCGTTGGGGGAGTCGTCTACAATGGGAACCATCCGCGGGACTTGGTCGGACTGGCCGGTTATTTAGCGGAATTCAGAGAGTTCCTTCCGGAACAGCCTCGGCAGGAGACCTGGCATATTCCAACATGCAACATCTCCTATAAGCGTGAGATCTTTGCGGAGAAGGGTCTATTCGACG
The DNA here is from genome assembly GCA_937889795.1 of uncultured Syntrophobacteraceae bacterium. Lineage (GTDB taxonomy): Bacteria > Desulfobacterota > Syntrophobacteria > Syntrophobacterales > Syntrophobacteraceae > CALBZH01. The sequence goes on from CALBZH010000807.1 coordinate 2,264, forward strand.
GAAAATACTACCCGCAGGAAGACCTCGTTTTCAATCATCGCCTTTGTGCGGATGGCGAGAGGATTCTTCTCGATCCCGCCATCCGAGTCTATCACCGTCACCGCTCCAATTTGAGGGATTTCCTTGCGCATCAGAGGCGCATTGGTGAAGTGACCGCGCGTGTGCTTCCGGTTGCACGCTTGGCCGGTGCCGCAATCGTGAAAAATCCACTTCTGTCGATGCTCGCTCTGCCTGTCTTGCCGGTGGTCAAGTTCATCAAGACAGTGGCCGTGTTTCATGGTTTGAAGAATGGCTCGATTTCAAAGAATCCGAAGGTGCTTGGTATTTTTGCGCTTGGTCTCATGTATTGGGCGGTTGGATTTGGTCAGGGAGTCTGTCGAGCCCAAAGGGTCGAGAGACAACAGAAGGAGGCACTGTGAGCGACATTGAAGAGATTTTGGTGTCCTTTCACGAGACACGCATGCTGGTGGATACGAAGCTGAGGGAGTATCTGGCAAACAGGGAGCCGTTGCTGGCGATGCTCCAGGAATCCATCGACTACACTCTATTTTCCGGCGGCAAGAGGATACGCCCGCTGTTCTGTTTTATTGTGGGCGAGCTGTATGACATTCCCAGGAGTACGCTTTTATCCTTGGGCTGCGCTCTCGAAATGATCCACACCGCTTCCTTGATCATGGACGACCTTCCGCACATGGATGACGCCAAGATCCGCAGAGGCAAGCCGGCCAACCACATGATTTACGGACAGGATGTGGCGGCGCTGGCGAGCATCGGGCTGCTGACCAGGGCCTATGAAGTTGTTCTGAAGGATCCTCAACTGCCGGCTGACAAGAAGGCTCCCATTGTCGGGGAGTTGGCGAGAGTGGTTGGGATCGATGGAATGGTCGGCGGGCAGTTTGTCGATCTGAAGCATGCCAATGCATCGATGGACAAATCTGTTCTGGAGTTTATCCACACGAACAAGACTGCCTCGCTGTTTGTCGCTTCTGGCACGACGGCCGCGATTGTTGCAGACGCAACCCAAGAGGAAATTGAAGCACTCAAGGGGTATGCGATGCATTTGGGCTTTGCCTTCCAGATTCTGGATGATCTATTGGATGTGCTTGGAAAAGTCGAAGAGGTGGGCAAATCCCTCCAGAGTGACAAGGCCAATTTTGTCACCTTTTATGGTGTTGAAGGTTCAAAGGCCCTTGTTCAAAAGCATACTTCAGACGCCATAAACGCCGCCGGAATCTTTGAGGGCAAGAATCAGAAGCTCATAGCGCTTGCACAAATGCTGCTCAAGAGGAAATCATAGCACGAGTAACATGACTGCGCTCATCCTCTTTCTATATGGTGAGAACAATTAGCATAGAAATGCGAAATGATGACATCGGACGTACTCGCTGATGGCTCCTTTGATGAAATGCTGATTCTTGTTGATCCTGAAGACAATGTAATAGGGCACGAAAGCAAACAGAAATGTCATGATGGCGAAGGAAGGTTGCATAGGGCTTTTTCCATATTTCTTTTGAATGATAAAAACGAGCTTTTGCTCCAACAGCGCAGTGCACAGAAACGTCTGTGGCCTCTCTATTGGTCAAATAGTGTATGCGGACACCCTAGGAAAGAGGAAAATATAAGTGCAGCAGCAAGTAGACGGATGATAGAAGAGCTTGGAGTTAAAACAAATCTTACCTATCTTTACAAGTTTAAGTATAAATCAACCTTTTTAAATAAAGGATCCGAAAACGAAATTTGTTCGGTATATTATGGAAGATTTGATGGAAGAATAGATCCAAATCCGAGTGAGATCCAAGATTGGAGATATGCTGATTTAAAGGATTTGAATATAGAAATTGCGTTGCGACCCGATCATTTTACGCCATGGTTTAGGATGGAATGGCAGACGATTCGGGCAGAATACCTGAAATCCATGACAAATATATAAGATGAGTATTCCAATTCTATTGGGAGAGAGGTTCTTAAGACGCGTATGGAATCTCAAACAAATGATTACGAGCTGCTGAACGGACTCAATGGAGTTACGGATCTAAGGGCCATGGATCCGAAGATTCTTCCTCGGTTGGCCGAAGAGATAAGACAATTCATAATCAATACGATTTCTAAGACGGGGGGCCATCTCGGCGCATCACTGGGTACGGTAGATTTAACCATCGCTCTTCACTATGCTTTTAGGACGCCAGTCGACAAGATCATCTGGGATGTCGGACATCAATGCTACACGCATAAGATCCTTACGGGAAGAAGGACACAGTTTGGCTCCATAAGGCAGTATAAAGGCTTGAGCGGGTTTCCGAAACGAAGCGAAAGCGAATTCGATGCCTATGGAACCGGACACGCTTCTACTTCGATATCAGCAGCGCTCGGGTTTGCCAAAGCTCGTGATCTGAGGCACGAAGACTTCGATGTGGTTGCGGTGATCGGGGACGGTGCCCTGACGGGAGGCAACGCCCTTGAAGCGATCAATCAAGCGGGCTATCTCAACACTCGAATCATGATAGATCGGAAGAGCACACGTCTGAACTCCAGTCACGAGTGGATATCTC
>CALBZH010000808.1 GCA_937889795.1 uncultured Syntrophobacteraceae bacterium
AATGCGTCTACCTCGGGGTTCAAATCGGTCAGTTCGTGAAGAACTTCTGAAGGAGCAGCCCGAAAGGCCGGCCTTGGGTCGGCCTTTCGTTGTCCGACCAGAATCGTGCCCGCCATCATGTCTGTCTTTTCAAGGCGGTTTCCAACCCAAGCACAGGAGGATCCTATGGCGCTCCAGTTCATCAAGACGGACCGTGCACCTTCGGCCATCGGCCCCTATTCTCAGGGGGTTCAGGCAGGGCCTTTTCTGTTTGTGAGCGGTCAGATCGGTCTCGATCCCGCAACCGGCCAGATGGTAAGCGATGAATTCGAAGGCCAAGTCAAGCAGGTTCTCGAGAACCTCGGCCAGGTGGTTCAGGCGGGTGGGTGTCGGATCGAGGACATTGCGGCGGTGGACGTGTTTCTAACCGACATGACCCGGTTTGGGGACTTCAACGGGCTCTACGAGGCGTTTTTCGGATCCCACAAACCCGCGCGTGCCGTCGTGGAAGTGAGCAAGCTGCCTCGAGGGGCATTCGTTGAAGTGAAATGCGTGGCCTACCGGGCTGCTTGATTCACCGAATTCCCAATGGTGTCAAGGTTTTCTTCTTGATCGGATTCGGCGCATTTGCTAGGTTCACGGCGCAAAACGGTTGGCTGCCGTGCCAGTCGACCAGGGGAACGCGTACACTGCAAATCACGGCGTGATTGAGAAAAGGAGAGGAAGATGGCACGAAAGGTCCTTTGGGGGATGGCTTTTGCGCTGGCTGTGGCTCTGATTGCTCCCCAGAGCCCCTGCTTGGCCGCCGACAAAGAGTACGTGAACGGCATCGACGCGAACTTTCCGCCGTTCGCCTTCGTTGACAAGACGGGCAAGCCAGACGGCTTCGATGTGGCCGTCATGGACTGGATCGCCGCGCATGCTGGATTCAAGGTCAAGCACCAGCCCATGGATTGGGACGGCATCATCCCCAGTCTGAACGCCAAGAAGATTGACCTGATCGCCTCGGGCATGAGCATCACCGACAAGCGCAAACAGGAAGTCAACTTCACGATTCCGTACTGGACCGTCAAGCAGGTGCTGGTGGTCAAGAAAGACTCGGATGCGACCCCCGAAAAGGCCATGGCGGACGGTGCCAAGCTCGGCGTGCAGCGGGGAACCAGCGAAGCCAAATGGATCGAAGAGAACCTGATCAAGAAGGAAGGGAAGAAGTTTGAGCTGGTGTACTATGATTCCGCGCCTCTGGCCGTGGAGGACGTCTTGAACGGTCGGGTTTTGGCTGCTGCCATGGATGACGCGCCGGCCAAGGATGCTGTGGCCAAGAAGCCGGTCAAGATCATCGGCGGGTTCGGAATGCCGGATGAAGAGTTCGGGTACGCGGTGCGCAAGGAAGACACGGAGCTGCTGGGTAAGCTCAATGACGGGTTGAAGAAAATCATGGCCTCGCCGACGTGGGATGAGCTCAAAAAGAAATACGAGCTGAAATAGCGCCCATGCCGGAAAGCGTTGCTGCGGTCATCAATGCACTGCCTTACTTGCTGCAGGGCTCCCTGGTCACCATCGGCGTGGTCCTGGGAGCCATGGGCCTGGGGCTGGCTCTGGGGATTCCGCTGGCCGCGGGCCAGGTGTTCGGGCAACGATGGCTCCGAAGGCTGATCGGGGTGTATGTCTGGTTTTTTCGTGGAGTGCCGCTTTTGGTGCTCCTTTTTCTTTTCTATTTCGGACTGTTTTCCATGCTAAACGTGAACCTGTCCGCCTTCACCGTGGCGGTCATCGTGCTCGGGCTGATCAGCGCGGCCTATCAATCCCAGATCTTCCGCGGGGCGATCCTTGCTCTGCCCGAGGGACAGCTCAAGGCTGCCCGTGCCCTCGGAATGAGTGATGGCAAAGCGATTCTGTTCATCATCCTGCCCCAGGCGCTTCGCCTCTCGATCCCCGGGTGGTCCAACGAATACTCCATTGTTCTCAAGGACTCCGCCGTGACCTATGCCCTGGGGGTCGCCGAAATCATGGCACGAACGCATTTCGTGGCCACCAGGACCTATCAGCATCTCCCGCTCTACATCGCGGCGGGCTGCATCTACCTTGTTTTCACAACAGTCGGGACGCGGAGCTTGCGTGCTCTGGAGGCGAAGGTGCGCATTCCCGGCTACTCCCGTTTCGACCACTGAAATCGATGGCGTGCATGAGACCAGACGAGCCCATACTCCGAATTGAAAACGTCAGGAAGCGCTTCGGCCGGAAGGAGATCATCAAAGGGGTATCCCTGTCCATACGCAGGGGCGAGCTCAAAGTGCTGATCGGGCCGTCGGGGGGTGGTAAGAGCACCCTGCTCCAGTGCATCAATTTTCTCGTCGTGCCGGACGAGGGCGATGTCTATCTGGAGGGCGGCCGCGTCGATCAGGGAAAGAAAAAGGCGCTGTACGCCTATCGTCAGCAGGTGGGCATGATTTTTCAGGATTTCAACCTCTTCGACCATCTGACGGCCTTGCAAAATGTCGCCATCGGTCTGGTGCGCGTGAAGGGCATCGACAAGACGGCCGCTCGGGAGCGAGCCATGGTCGAGCTGGAGCGGGTTGGGTTGAGCGAGCACGGCGGCCATTACCCGGCTCAGCTTTCCGGTGGCCAGAAGCAGCGGGTTTCGATCGCACGGGCCCTCGCCATGGATCCCAAGGTCATGCTCCTGGACGAGCCGACCTCCGCGCTTGACCCCGAGCTCATCGGGGAGGTGCTCGCCGTGATCAAGGACCTGGTGGCCAACGGCATGACCATGATCATGGCCACGCACCAGATCGGGTTTTCGAGCGCGTTCGCGGACGAGATCATCTTCATGGAGGACGGCCTGATCATCGAGCAGATCGGAAGAGCGTCGTGTAGGGAAAGAGTGTAGATCTCGGTG
>CALBZH010000809.1 GCA_937889795.1 uncultured Syntrophobacteraceae bacterium
GATGTGATTGCGACAAGAAGCTTGGGAAAGGAGGAAGAGATGTAGGAAGCAAATCGGAAACCTTTCGTTGGAATCCTGCGGGTGGAAAGCCCGTCCGGTAGCGCCTGACCAGCGGCCGGAAGCGAGTCTTGCGTGGTGGGGGGGTGACCCGCCCTGCGAAGCGTAGACAGCGAGTCCGAAAGCCATGCTATTGAGCGTCGAAAGACCCATCGTGGGAGCCTTTGCTGTTCACATACCAAGGGCCACGCTGCGGCACTGTAGTGGTCTGGTGCCAGCAGTCCTGCCGGCGTCGGTAAGAACGTGTGCAAACGGACAATGGAGATTCCCCAGGAACTTGCGAGATCCTGCCGCTTCCTTGGCAATATCCCGGCCGGAGTTACCGGGTCACCAACTCCAGGCCTCGACGGCGCACTCGTCCGTCGTGGAGCGAAAACAACGAGTGCAGCCGAGGTACCACCGCGCGAAGGAAACGAAGCGAGGTGGGATGGGCGACAGGAAGTCAGAGCGTCTTGATAGTACCCGCGAAGCTGGCGAACAGCCCCCGGCTGGAGCCCGTGGAGGGAAGCGAGACGTCGGATCATGGAACCGTTTTTGAGAAACACGACGAATGCATCGAAATTCGACACACGTGTCCACGAAACAGGAACGGATAGCAGCGTTGGCGAAACAGTCACCGCAGATGGCGTTTACCTCGCTGGCCTACCTGATGGACCTCGACTGGCTGAAAGAAGCCTACCGACGCACGCGCAAGGACGGAGCGGTGGGCGTGGACGGAGTGACCGCGGGCGAATACGAACAGGATCTGGAGGGGAACCTGCAGCGCCTGCTCGACCGCGCGAAGTCCGGCACGTACCGCGCACCACCTGTGCGACGCGTGCATATTCCGAAAGGCGGCTCGACTACCGAGACTCGCCCGATCGGAATTCCCACTCTGGAAGATAAGATTCTCCAGCGGGCGGTGGTCATGCTGCTGGAACCCATTTACGAGCAGGACTTCTTGGACTGCTCGTACGGATTCCGGCCCGGACGATCGGCACACCAAGCGTTAGAGTCTTTCCGAGCGCAGTTGATGGGCTGTCGGGGTGGCTATGTGTTGGAGGTGGACATCCGAAAATTTTTGAGTCTTTAGCATCAAAAGAGGCATTTTGAGTATCAGCTCGCCCTCGCGGTGTGGAGGGTCGTGATGGTTCGTGTCCGGTTCTCCTTTTGTGAATCTCGGAGCATGTCCAAGGCGATGCGGTCATGGATATGCTCGTGGGTGCGAACGCGGTACACCGTCTTTTGCATTTTGCGGTGACGACGATTGCCCCGCTCCACGGCGTTAGAGGTGGACGGAAGCAGCTTGTCGTCGAGAAACGTCAGGGCTTTCTCCAGGTTGGAGGACTGAAGCTTGCTCAGGACTTTACCGACGGCCTTGAATCGGCGAACGCGTTGACGCAGCTTGGCGAGTTTCGCCAACGCGGTGTCGGTGCGGCAACGTCGATCGAACAGGCGGTACACTTCTTCCATGATGTCTCGCAAGGTTCGGAGTTGCGGCAAGCCACGTGTGATCTTCAGGAGCGTTCGGCGCTGGGAAGGGGTCAAGTCATGGCGGACGAACAGATGGCGGTGCTCGAAAAGGTCCGCGACCTTCTGTTGCAGTCGCTTGGCCTTGCGTGCCGCTCGTTTGGCTTCGACCGTGGAAGGTCGGCCGCGCTTCATCATCGGCTTTCGCGCGGTCAACTGCTTGCGAACCTTGGCCACTGCCCGCAAGATCACCTTCGTCAGTTCCTTGATGATGTGGAATTCGCAAATCTGGTGGGGAACAGCGCCGAAAACCGCCTGCAAAGGCTTGGGATAAAGGGGCGAAGCGTCGGTCGTCACGCCTTTGACCGTCATGCCCCTCGCGACAAGCACGGACTGAAACCGGCGGAAGAACGCGATGATATCCGGATGATCTGGATCGTGGTCCAAGACCTGATAGAGCAGACGCTTGAAGGTGCGGTTGTCAACGATCGAGAGCACGCAGAAGGGACCGTCGTACAACTCGTCGGCTGCAATGTAACCAGAGAAATCAGCCAGGGCCCAATCGAGGTAGTCGGCGTCCACTTGTGCCGCAGCTTTTTTTTCCCCCGGCCTCGACCCAGTTCTGGATGGTAGCATAGGGAACGAAGACGCGGTGGTCGCGCCATAGGTGCCAGCTGGCCGCTTGATAGGGCAAGCCGTCTTCCGCGACGAGTCGGACAGCCAACGCAACGACGCGGTGGGTGTAATGTGCTTTGGGCAGGGCGTAGTCGGACATGTCCGCGTTGAAATACCTGCGGCAATGCGTGCAACGATGCTGCGAGTACAGGATGTGAATGTCGCGCGGACGACCGGCAACAAGGTCTCCCACGTCGTGGAGGATTCGTGTGCCAGTACGGTTGCGGAAACAGGACTTGTCGCAAATGGGACAAGGCCGATGCGTGAAGTTTCGACTGCGCCGAATGATCTTGGCTTTGGGCAGATCTTCGGGGCGCGTAATGCCTTCCGTGACATCCGGCAGATACTGTCCGGGACCAGACACCGCAACGCCCTCCTTGGCCAATGGGTTTGGCCAAGGAATTTACAGCATTTGCTCGCTTGAGTCACCCTCAAGATGCCTCTTTTGATGCTAAAGACTCGAGAAAACCATGTCACAGCCAGCACACAGAATCCGCGTCGGGGCATTGCAGGTCACGATCTGGAGAAACCAGGGCGAGAAAGGCAACTGGTACAGCATCATCCCCAGCCGCAGCTACAAGCAGGAGGATGGCTGGAAGGAGACCGACAGCTTCGGCTTCGATGACCTTCTGACAATGGCCAAGCTGCTCGACCAGGCCCATACCTGGATCATGCACCAGTTCCAGGCCGACGCCAAAGCTCGCCGAGAGTCCGAGGCGGCCTAATCCCGATGCCGGCGAGGCGGTCTCCGCCCGCCGGCTTTCCA
>CALBZH010000810.1 GCA_937889795.1 uncultured Syntrophobacteraceae bacterium
TTGAGAAGGGGTGGAGCCAACTTCAGTTCATCAAAGGGCATAGAGGAAGAATTCCTTTTGGGGTCTGTATTCCCGAGCCTTGCTGTGTCAGAGGAGGTGGGGGAAATCTCGTGCCCCCGCCTGGCTTTTCCGACGTGACGAAAGGCCCGAGCTCGGCTGAAAGTTGCTGGGTCAACTGACTGCAGGGCGAGAAACCAAATAGGTCATCTGGGACTGCAGCACGGATTCGACTGGCCGAAAGCATCGCCGCCGACCCGGTGTACTGCAGCAGAGGAGAAATATGCTGAGGGCAAAAAGTCAGTGATCGATGGAATCTAGAACAGCCAATACGGTTCACATCGCAGGGGAAAAAGCGGCTCAATCCCCTGATGCGGAAAGCATTTATCATTCCATAGCCCAAATGTCAAATGAACACGCGGGATTTTCTGACCGACCGCCGGCTCATCTCGGGGAAAGGCCCGCGTTACCGTTTCGAGGCCGAGGGCTTCAGTGTTCTGGTTTCAGTCGCACGGCTTCCAGCCTCTCTCCCTGACACCCGAAACCAGATACCCGACACCTTGGTTAAGGGCAATCACCAACGGTCGTGAATTGCACCTGCCCCCAGGCTCTCCTTTCAACTCGACGCCGCGTTCAGGATGGACCTCACCTGGTCCATCACCACTTTGAGTGGAGCATGGTGGTCTAGGGCAGCCCGTTTGCAGTCTTCGTATTCGGGGGCAATGTTCACGATCTCGCCTCCGATGGTGGCCACCTTGCAGCGGATGAGGCCGTATGGAGTCGCGATCTCGCGGATGGCTCGGTGCGTCTTGAAGCGATTCTCAAACCGCCACCGAAGACCGATGCTGGTGGTTTCCCGAAGCAGGAAGCTGGAGAAGCGCTCGACCTGGTGCGGCTGGCAGGTGACGGTGAGGAGGGTTCCCGGTCGATTTTTCTTCATCTGAACAGCGCTCAAAAAGACGTCGAGTGCCTCCATGTCGAGCAATCGTGCCATGAGGTAATCATAGAGCTGGGGATTCATGTCGTCGATGTTGGTTTCGATGACCGCGATTTGCTCCGCGTCCGAGCCGTGCACGGAGGTCACGGATTCACCGATCAGGACCCGGAGAAGGTTCGGGACGGGAGGGTCCAGGGTTCCCGCCCCGTAGCCGATCCGATCGATCGCCATGGGCGGCATGGGGCCGAAGGTGGAGGCGAGGGTCGTCAGAACCGCCGCCCCTGTAGGAGTCAAGAGCTCGCCACAGACGCCGGTCGAATAAGACGGGACGCCTCGAATCAGCTCGGCGGTCGCAGGCGCCGGTATCGGCAGGGCTCCATGGGCGCACTGAACCGTCCCTGTCCCGACGTGGAACGGCGAGCAGTGGACCTTCTCGATCCCCAGTGCGGCCAATCCCGCAACCGCGCCCACCACATCGATGATCGCATCCATCGCCCCGACTTCGTGAAAATGGATGGCTTCGACCGATGTGCGGTGTACTTTGGCCTCGGCTTCCGCGAGCCGTCGAAAGACGGCGATGCTCTTGCGCTTAACCTCCGGATGCAGGTCGCTTCCCGAGATGATCGCCTCGATATCACTCAGGTGTCGGCTATGGTAACGATGATGGTCGTCGTCAACTGAAACGATTGCGCGAGCTCCTCCCAATCCACGGCGCATCACCTTCTCGGCGCGGATGTCATAGTGCGACAGATGGAGTTTTGCGAGCTCGCCTGCAAGGTGGTCGAGGCCTAGACCCGCGTCCAGCAGAGCCCCCAGGATCATGTCCCCGCTGGCGCCGGAAAAGCAATCGAAGTAAGCGATCTTCATGGATGAGCTCCAACCGAATTCTGATTGCCCAATGCCATCGTCAGCGCGTCCCGGAACTGCTCCACGATGGGTGAGGCCTGTTCGAAGACCTTTCGGATCTTGCCGATCTCGAGCATCCGGACCCCCTGAATTTCAAGCCGCACGTAGATGTCCGGCGGGCGTCGTTTCATCTTGTCCATGAGGGCGGACGTCTGCATGATGTCGAAGGTGCCGAGGACGGATTCCAGCGCACCGGGGATGTCGTGTCGGCCGGGGGTACGGACTCGGCTCACGTTCACCGCGATGGTGAAATCGCATTCGTCCAGAATGAGGTCATAGGGTACCAGGTTGATGATTCCGCCATCGACGAGGACTCGGTCTTCGATGGCGACCGGGGCGAAAACCCCGGGAACCGCCATGCTTGCCTGGATCGCCGGCTTCAGCTCGCCCCGGTGGAAGACGACCTGCTCGGCGGACCAGTAATCCGCCGCAACAACCAGCAGCGGGATTTCAAGCTCTTCGAAGGCGGTCACGCGGATCTCGTCGAAGAGGTACCGAATGAATCCCTTGGCACTCAGAAGCCCCCCGCGGGAAAAGTTCGCCCGAAAGGCGTGGACCCACCGCAGGAGATCGCCCTTCTTTTCCATCACATCCCGCCACTTGTCCCCCTTGAGGATCACGTGGTGCTCGATGCGGTCCCGGATATCTCGTCCCGGCATCCCCGAGGCGTAAAGGGCCCCGATCGCCGCGCCCATGCTGGTGCCCGCGATGACGCCCGGCCTGATCCCCAGGTCGTCCAGAGCCTCCAGGACCAGGACATGGGCAAGACCCCGAACCCCGCCGCCCCCCAACGCTATGCCGACCTTCATGATGTGGTCCTCCTCCGACTGCCCTCTTATAACACCTGCCGACCGCACATGCCATCCCGGCGCGTCGAATCGGAGCGGCTGCGAAGTCAGAAGTCGCCTGAGGAAAGCGGGAACGGCACCCATCGTGAGCGCCTGACCTGAGGAGAAAGCGGCCTGTTGGAATCAGATGCCCCTTGACGCGCGGCTCCGAATCGTGGCATATAAAAATGAATGAAGGTTCATTCATGATTTCAAGGAGCCCTTTCCCGATGCGTCTCAAACAAGCCGACAAGCACCAGCGAATCCTGGATGCAGCCATCAAGATCTTTGCGGGCAAAGGGTTTTTCCAGGCCAAGGTTTCGGAGATCGCCCGGGAGGCCGGGGTCGCGGATGGCACCGTTTATCTCTATTTCAAGAACAAGGATGAGCTGCTCATCTCCATCTTTGAAGTGAAGATGCGGGAGGTCATCCAGCAGTTCCGCACGGCGGTTTCCGAGCTGCCCGATGCTCAATCCCGCTTGGTGCGGCTGGTCGAGCTGCATCTGGGCGGATTCCAGAAGAATCCCGACCTTGCGGCTGTTTTTCAGGTCGAGCTGCGCCAGAGCTACCGGTTCATGCGCGAATACGCCAAGGGCGAGCTCAAGGAGTACCTCGATCTGATCGGGGATATCGTGGAGCGGGGGCAGCGTGAGGGGGTGTTTCGGTCGGATATGCCTGTGGGCCTGATGAAGCGTTTTGTATTTGGGGCCATCGACGAGGTGGTTTCAACCTGGGTGATGTCGGGCATGAAATACGATCTCGTCGGGGTTTCGGGACAATTGGTGGATCTGTTTTTTCAGGGCATCGCACAGAGGGCTCCATCGCCGGTATGTGCCGAAGGGTGACGGCCCGGAGCGCGGAAAGGAGAATCGCATGAAGCTCCTGGTGGATGAGCGGGACGTGAAATTCGTCCTCTATGAGCAGCTTCGTATCGAGGAGCTGTGCAAGGCACCCCTGTATGAGGAATTCTCCAGGGAAACCTTCGACATGGTTTTCGATCAAGCGGAAAAGCTCGCGGAAAAGGAGTTCTATCCGGCCAATGCACCGGGTGACCGGGAAGGGTGCCGGTTCGACGGAGGCCGGGTGAGGGTCCCCGCGGCTTTTCAGCAGGCCTATCAGCGCTACTGCGAGGGAGAGTGGCTGGCCATGGGGGATCCGCCCGAAGTGGGAGGCCAGGGGCTCCCGGTCGTGCTGACCAACGCCTGCATCGAGCTGTTCGGCGCGGCCAACTGGTCGCTCCTCATGTACCCCGGGCTGACGCACGGGGCGGCGCGGCTGCTGCAGCGCTTCGGATCGCCAGAGCTCCAGGAGATTTACCTGAACAAAATGTTTTCCGGAGAATGGAGCGGCACCATGTGCCTGACCGAGTCCGGTGCAGGGAGCGATGTGGGGCGGCTCACCACGCGCGCCGTTCGAATGGAAGATGGCGCCTTCCGGATCAAGGGCAACAAGATCTTCATTTCTGCCGGGATGCACGACTTGACGGAGAACATCCTTCACATGGTTCTGGCCCGGATCGAAGGGGCGCCGGCTGGAACGCGAGGCATCTCCATCTTTCTGGTGCCCCGGCTGCGCGTGGACGAAAGCGGCTCCCTGGTGGAAAACGACGTGGCCTGCACGGGGATCGAGCACAAAATGGGGATCCACGGGTCGGCCACCTGCTCGCTCAGCTTCGGCGAAAACGACGGGTGCGTGGGCTACCTGATGGGCGAAGCGAACAAGGGCATGCGCATCATGTTCGAAATGATGAACGAGGCGCGGCTTTTCGTCGGCATGCAGGGGCTCTGCCACGGTAGCAGCGCCTATCTGCACGCCCTGCAATACGCCAAGGAGCGGGTGCAGGGGGCGCCGGTCGAGCGCATGAAGGACCCGGAGGCCGAGCGGGTGGCCATCATTGAGCACCCGGATGTGCGGCGGATGCTCCTTTTCATGAAGAGCAGCACCGAGGGGCTTCGGGCGCTGCTCTATCTTGCGGCCTACTGCGTCGACCGGATGCGCATCGCCGAATCCAAGGAGGAGCGCGAGCTTTACGAAGGCTACCTGGATCTGCTCATCCCCATCTGCAAATCCGTCGGGAGCGATCTCGGGTTCCGGGTTTGCGAGACGGCGGTGCAGGTCCATGGTGGGTACGGATTCATCTCGGAATACCCCGTTGAGCAGATGCTTCGCGACTGCAAGATCGCCTCGATCTACGAAGGGACCAACGGCATCCAGGCCCTCGACCTGGTGGGACGCAAGCTCACGATCAAGCGGGGCCAGCTCCTGAAGAACGCCCTCAAGGCTTCCGAGCAGATTCTGAGCAAGATCCGGAAGAATTACCGCCTCCGCGAGTTGGTGCAGATCTACGACGAGGCTCAGGAAAGCCTGATCCAAGTCACCAAGTTCTTCGCGCTCAAGAGTATGACCGACGAATTCCAAGTTCCGGTTCTTTACGCCAAGCCCTATTTGGATCTTTTCGGGGATGTGGCCATGGGGTTCATGCTGATTTGGCAGGCCTACCTGGCCGACCGGCGGCTCGAGGAAATCTACCGGGATCACCATGTTTTGGACGATGCGGCCAGGGCTGTGCTTCTCGAGAGCAACAAGAGTGCGGCGTTTTATTTCGGCAAGATCGCATCCGCCCGGTTCTTCGCCAATCAGGTGATGACGCAGGCGAAAGGCAAAGCCCGAGGGATCATGAACAACGACCGGTCGCCCCTGGAAATCCCGGTCGACGGGTTTGCTCTGGGATAAGATTGAAATGAGAGCTCATTGGCGCAGTTGCGACGACTCACCGATTTCAGTGGAGCTTCGGCCGGGTGGGCCGAGGAAAGGAGAGCACCCATCATGAAAGCACGAGAAGTGGTGATGGTGGATGGGATACGAACCGCCTTCGGGCGCGCCGGGGAAAGGGGGTATTTCTGGCTCACCCGGGCGGACGACATGGTGGTTCGAGTGATTCGGGAGCTTTTGAAGCGGAATCCTCAGGTCACGCCTGACATGGTGGAAGAAAACGTTTGGGGAGCCACGACCCAGGAAGGAGACCAAGGGCTGACCCTGGGGCGAACCAGCGCGATTCTGGCCGGCCTTCCAAAGGGTTGTGCCGGCTTTTCCGTGGACCGGATGTGCGCGGGAGGGCTGACCGCCGTCACGGCCGCCGCCTCGGAGATCGCTCTCGGGGCTTGTGATGTGGCCATTGCAGGCGGGGTCGAGCACATGGGGCACCATCCCATGGGTGCCACGGCGGACCCCAATCCCCGGTTCCTCGCTGATAGACTGGTGTCGGAGGACGCCCTGGTGATGGGCAAGACGGCCGAGAATCTCCACGACCTGTTCCCCGACATCACGAAGGAGATGGCCGACGAATACGCCTGCCATTCCCAGAGGAAGACCGGGCAAGCCTACGCCGAAGGCAAGATCCAGAAGATGATCGTGCCGATGACCGTGTATTCGAAGGAAGGGTGGATGGTGGCTGACCGTGACCAGCAGCCCCGTCCCGAAACCACCCTCGAGACATTGAAGGATCTCAAGACGCCCTTCCGGGCCATGGGGAAAGTCACGCCGGGAAACGCGTCGGGCCTGAACGATGGGGCCGCCGGGGTGCTCCTCATGAGCGCGGAAAAGGCGGTGGAGCTGGGGGTGACTCCCAAGATGCGACTGGTCGGGTACGCCTATGCCGGCGTGGGGCCCGAGATCATGGGCTACGGTCCGGTTCCTTCCACGAAAAAGCTGCTCCAGCGAACCGGCCTCACGATGGACGACATCGGACTGATTGAGCTCAACGAGGCCTTTGCGGTTCAGTGCATCGCTTTCATGAAAGAATTCGGCCTGAGATTCCCCGATGACGAGCGGCTTAACCCGCTCGGCGGGGCCATCGCGTTCGGGCACCCCCTGGCTGCGTCGGGTCCCCGGCTACTCCTGCACCTGATGCATTTGTTCGCGGAGCGGCCCACGGTTCGGTACGGTCTGGCGTCGATGTGTGTGGGGCTGGGGCAGGGCGCGTCCGCCCTCTGGGAGAACCTGCAGACCGATGCGAAAGCAACCGGAGAGGGAGAATAGGGGGAAGTCATGGCTGAGCCGGTTACGTCCTTTTATACGCGTTTCTATGGGTCGCCAGATCGGAAGAGCACACGTCTGAACTCCAGTCACGAGTGGATATCT
>CALBZH010000811.1 GCA_937889795.1 uncultured Syntrophobacteraceae bacterium
TCCTTCTTCCAACCGGCCATATCCGGGACCAGAATGTTGTCGCCGAAAGCGATTTCCGGCTCATCCAGGATAATCCAGCCGCCGGGGCCTCCGCCGCGCCCGAAGTGATACGGTGGACCGAGCTCATACCCTAACGATGCGGCTGTATTGCTGTGCTTCCTGGACGGTCTCGGCGTCACGTACAGCTCGCCGTTCATGATCTCCCCCGTCATGTTCTCGGGGATGCCGAACAGATCGTCATAGGTCGCCCTTTTTATGGCCGGCTCCGTCATGGCTTTCCTCCTCCCAAGTGCGTTGACAGCGATGACTCCTTGAAAGGATTACGGTTTTAGGGAGTTTTGTCAAGGTTAGGGCTGGTATTCCACTCCGCCCGTCGGCCTGCTCAACGGATGATTCGATCGGCGACCAGGAGACCGATCCCGAAGGCCACCCAGAATCCGGCCTTGGCCCAATCCCCCCTTTGGGCACGAAATTCGGCCGCATCGGGAAACGATCCGTCGTAGCCCCTCGAGAGCATGGCGTCGTAGATGCGCTGGGTCCGCTCGAAGCTCCGCACCATGAGCATGCCCAGGAAGTTTCCGACCGTACGAAGGGTGTCCAGGTTGCTCCGCATCTCGAACCCCCGCGCCGCCATTCCCTTGAGCATCCTTCGTGTCTCGTCCTGAAAAACGAACACGTACCGGTGAGCCAGGAGCACCATCTGGCACACGAAGGTCGGGACTCCCAGGTTGGCCAACGCCTGAATCGTTCGGGGAAAGGGGGCCGTCGACAGCAACGGCTCCATCAGCACCGCGATGGCGCACGCCTTGGCGCAGATGAGCAGTGCCAGCAGGAGGCCCCTCAGATTGAGCGTGATGAAGGCGGCGTGCTCGAACGTAACCAACGTGTCCCCGTTCCGTACGGGTGCGGTGAGGGGCATGACCAGTACGAACATGCCGAGGAACGCCCCCATGGCGGCAAGCCGTTTCAGCGGATACCGGAACGGAATGCGGGCGACCCGAACGGCGGCAAACGACGCAATGAGGCCAAGGCCAGCCCACGCCAGCTGTTCGAGAGCAGCCAGGCAGAGCATGGTGAACAAAAGGGAGACGATCTTGATCCGGGTATCCCAGCGATGGAACGGCGAGCTTCCTTCCGCATGGGCGTCGACCGCCGGAATTCCCCAGTCCCTCTCGGACTCTCCCTCATCCGGGGATTTCCGAGAACGGGACACGCGCAGAGCGAGGACACACGCAACCCCAAGCACAGCCAGACCACCGCATGACAACGCCAAAACGCTCAAGGGGAGCTCGATGACGCGAACCGAGAAATCCATCGCTTCAGCGCTCTGCTTTCAACGTCGGCGGAGAACGGAGCAGATCCGGCTTGACCCGGTACAGGAAGGAGACCGTGAAGCCCGCAACGGCCGATTCGATCCCGAGGACGGGGAGATGGGCCACCATGGCGAGCTTTGCCACCCCGAGGAAGTCTTCGCCTCCCGACATGAGAAGAAGCGCGAGTAAGAGGACTGCCAAAACGACTCCCAGCCCCCCCGCTATGATTCCAGCCACCACGTGGCGCGTCAGCGTTTCCCCCTTGAGCCATCGAAAGATCCAGCCCGCCACAAGGGCGGGGATGCCCATCATGCACGCATTGGCCCCGATGGCCGTGATCCCGCCGAATTGGAACAGCAGGCTTTGGAGCACGAGTCCGAGGCCGATCGAGACAAACGCGCTGTCCCCAAGCAGGATCCCGACCAGCCCGGGGATGAGTAGGTGGACGCTCGTGGGTCCCAGGGGCACATGAATCAAGGAAGCCACGAAAAACGCCGACGTGACGACAGCAATCTTGGGAAAGTCCTCCGGTTGCGTCCTGCGGACACTCCACACCGCGATGACCGCTGAGGCCGCAACCCCGGCCAGGGCTACGGAAGACGGCAGCACGCCGTCGGAGATATGCATGGTATTTGTCTTCTTCTTTTTCTCATGTCCGGCCAAAGGCCTGCCGGCATGACGATCCCAGTCTTACGAAATCCTGGCTTTTCTGTGGCGCTGCGCTAAGATCGCCCACGATCCTTGCGAGAGTGGACGTACAACCCGATCCCGGCCAGACCGAAAATATAGCCGATTCCGGCAAAGACTTCCTGGATCCCCGGCTTCGCGAGATCATCCCTGAGGGCAGCGATCTCGCGCTTGATCTGTCCGGTCTCTCTGGAAATCAGGCTCCGTTGCTGCTGCAGCGTATCCGCAAGGTGCCGGCAATCGCACGCGGTCGGGTCGGACGAAATCCCTGCGTCGCCTGCGAGGGCAGACTGCTCTGCACCGGGCTCACCCGCGTGGGCGGAATGGCTCACCTTTCCCCCCACGAGGAGCCCTGCAGCGAGGATGAGCAGCCAGCACAGCACCATGCGTGAAACCGGACGGCTCGGCATGGCTATTCCCCCAATTCGCTCTTCTTGAGTATAAACGTGTTCTTATGACCCATCGAAGCGTTGATCACGATGGTCAGGTCGTCTTTCTTGGGGATCGGAAGCACGCACTTGCCGTCCTTGTCGGTGACGCCATCCCCCACTTTCTGCCCCTGACTGTCCAGGATTTCGACGCCACCCTGCTCAACCGGCTTCCCGTCCGGAAAGTAGCTTTCCACATAGATCTTGCCGTTCTCCACATAGGCGAACAGGTTCACTTTGTGAGCCGATGCAGATCCCTGCCACGCCATCACGGCAAGGCACGCGGCAAGAGCAACCACCGACAATCGGTGACGACACACGATCGCTCCTCCTCTCCTCTCAAGATCGAGGTATCATGACCTTTCTTATTCCCACCAGAAACACGCCGGTTACTTCATGTCGGTCGTGTGAACCCACATGACCGCGCCTATCTCGACGTCTTTGGGCTTCCCGTCCTTCTTGAGCTTCCAGGAAGCATCCTGAAGGGCCGCGAATCCCCACCAACCGGCTCTCGGCATCGCATACGTGAACACGCCGTTCTTGTCGGCTTTGACCACCTGGGTCACGAAGGGATCCGATGGTGCCTTGACGGGGGTCTTGTTTTCTAGCGACTCGTTCAGGTATTCGACTTCGACTTCGGCGTTGGGAACCGGCTTTCCCTTGAGGGTCACCACTCCTGTGAACACGTTGCCGGTCCAAAGGCCATAAGGCCGCGTGAGGGGAACGATCTCCGTCTCCAGCCCCACCGGCTTGTCCCAGCCTTCCTCCATTCCGAGGGCGCCCACACAGACCTTGGTGTAGTGAACGATGAACTTGTCCTCGGCGGGCTCCCAGTAGGGCATCGGCTCGGCAAAGAAGCAGTAGTCTCCTGGCTTCTTGATGGTGTAGCTTGCCTTCCAGAAGGCGAAGGTCTTGTCCTGGTCGGCGCTTTTTCCTTTGGCCTCCTGCAGCGTGGAAAGCAGATCCTCGGCTTTCCCCTTGAACAGGACCCCGAACCGCTTCGGTTTCTCCATCTCCATGTAGTGCATTTCCATGGGGTGGATGAATTTGACCTCGATCGAAAGGGTCTTGGAATCTTCCTGGGTGACAATGTCATCGGAAGGGATGATCGTCCCGAAGTGGGCTCGCGCCATGGGCGCGGCGAGCAAGAAGCCAAGGATGGTCAGGGTTGACAGAAAACGGTGACGATGCATGGAAGTCCTCCTCTTGGGCACGAATGGTTGCGGTGGATCCCAATGCGATCCTGACCGCAAAAAAGGCCAGCATCGCAATGCTGGCCTTCATGACCGCGCTGGCTTTTCATGACGAGACGAACCGTTGATGAGCCGCCGCGCCTTCTGGCGCCCTCCGAACGAGGAAGAAGCTTCTGCTTCCCGAGTAATCGATACGTAGGACAATTCCAGAAGTGTGTCAACGACAAAACCCCGCCTGCTCTGATGCTCTTGACAGACTGGTGCCGCATGGTTTTTAGTGACGGAACCGAGATCCGTTCGGGCAGATCCGTCGATGGGAGGAGGAGATTCGAGCCATGGAGGCCGACAGCCAGTCAGGGCGACGCTCGAAGGAGCTGCGGGCCGATCAGGCCGATCCACTCTTCGAGATTCGCGCACTTCATTACCACTACGGGGATGGCGCTCCCGCGCTCAAGGGAATCGACCTGGAGATTTTTCCCGGCGACAAGGTTGCCCTCGTCGGTCAGAACGGTGCGGGCAAGACGACGCTCATCAAGCACCTGAACGGCCTTTACCGTCCGACGGAAGGCCAGGTTCTCTATCTCGGCCGGGAGCTCGAGGGAGACCACCTCGCACGGGCCAGACTCGAGATCGGCATCCTCTTTCAGGATCCCGACGACCAGCTCTTCTGCAACACGCTCGATGAGGACGTGGCGTTTGGCCCCCGCAATCAGCGGTTGGCACGCGATGAGGTCGAAGCGCGAGTGCACGGAGCCCTGAGCCGGGTCGGCCTGGATCACCTGCGCTACAAGGCGCCGCACCATCTGAGCTATGGCCAGAAGAAACGAGCCGCGCTCGCCACTCTCCTTTCGATGACGCCGAAGGTTTTGGTTCTGGATGAACCGTCCGCCAACCTCGACCCGAAGCAGGAGCAATTCTTCATCGAGATGCTTCGGGGATTTCCGGGGACCCTGGTCTGCATCAGTCACGACCTTCCCCTGCTTTACGAATTCTGCGACCGTGCGGTGGTTCTCGAAGACGGCCGGATCCATCACGACACCACCATGCAGGATCTCGTTTCCCATCGGGATTACCTGAGGGACCACGGCCTGGATTTCACCTTCCGGCTGAGCTGCTGTCAGGATTACGGCAACGGTCATGGTCATCACGAGGGTCACGATCACGATCACGCCCACGAGCCGCACCCTCACGCGGGCACCGCGGTCACGCCCGTTTCTCCTCTTCCTGCCGGCCGCTTGGACGCGGACACCGTCATTTGGATCGACGATTACGCCTACCGGTATGCGGACGGCACCTGGGGAATTCGTGACGTCCGGCTTGCCATCGCCGAGGGAGACAGCATCGCCATCGTGGGACAGAACGGGGCCGGAAAATCCACGCTTGTCTCGTGCATCGCCGGGATCTTCGAAGGAC
>CALBZH010000812.1 GCA_937889795.1 uncultured Syntrophobacteraceae bacterium
GATATCCACTCGTGACTGGAGTTCAGACGTGTGCTCTTCCGATCTGTCGAGAACAAGGTGCGCGTGGTCGTCGTCGTGCCCGAGCACTTCGAGCGGGATCTGCTCGAAGGACGACCGGTTGCGGTGCAGTCGCTGATCGACGGAACGTTTCCTTTCCGGGCTCAGACGACCAAAGGCTACATCGCGGGGATCAACCAGGCCTTCGGGCGCCGTCTCATGGAAGAGCACCTCGCCCGTACGCTGGGAATCGATCTTGAAAAGACACGATCGCTGCTCGAGCCCGTAAAGCTCGACGTTCGCTATCTGTACAACCAGGGGCTGGAGAGCGACTGGTCCATGGCGCCGAAGTTCATGATGCTCATCCTCATGGTCTGCCCACCGTTGCTCACGTCCCTGGGGGTCGTGCGGGAGAAGGAAACGGGGGCCGTCTACAACATCTACTCGTCCACGATCAGCCGGGCGGAGTACCTGACGGGCAAGCTCGCTCCCTATGTGGTGGTGTCCGGGATGAACGTCGTCGCCCTGTGGCTCCTGACCATGGGCCTGTTCCATGCCCCGTTCAAGGGGAGCGCGGTCCTGTTTCTGCTCGTGTCGCTGCTCTACATCGTGTGCACCACGGGGATCGGGCTGGTGGTGTCGGTCCTGGTGAGTACCCAGGTTGCGGCGACCCTGATCACCTTCATCGTGACGGTGGTCCCGGCGGTGCTCTATTCGGGCGTGTTCGTCCCGATCATGTCCTTGAGCGCAAGCGCCCAGGTGGTGGCGCATCTGCTGCCGGCCATGTACTACACCAACATCATTCTCGGGTGCTTCCTGAAGGGGGTCGGCGTTCGCGTCCTGTGGCTGGACATCTGCGTGCTTGGGCTTTACGCCAGCATCCTGTTCGCGATCGGGTACGCCAAATTCACCAAGAGGCCACGGGCATGAGCAGTCAATCGAACGGGGTCTGGCGGAGAAGTCGCCTCTGGTGGCGACGGCTTCTCGTGATGACGGTGAAAGAGCTCCTGCAGCTCAGCAGGGATACGGCCCTCATCCTGTTCATGGTGTACGCCTTCACGCTTGACATCTACCTTTCCGGATCGGGGACGACTTTCGAGCTCATGAAGGCTGCGATCTTCGTGAGTGACGCAGACCACAGTCGTTCCTCGCGCGAGCTGGCTCAGCAATTCATGCCGCCCTCCTTCGAGCTGAAAGGGGAGCTGAACCATCCTTCGGAAGGGATGCGGCTGCTTGACGAGAACCAAGCCATGGGAATCCTGAGCATTCCACCGCGATTCCACGAGCTGCTCCAGAAGGGTGAGCCCACGTCGGTGCAGCTGCAGATCGATGCCACCAACACGGTTCTAGGGACCCTCGCCGGGCTGTACGGCATGCGGATCGTTGCCGACTACGGTTTCGAGGCTGCGATGGAGCGCATGGGGTGGGATGAGCGCACCCTGGAGCACGTGCCGCGGATCGAAGATGCCCCCCGCGTCTGGTTCAATCAGAACCAGAACGATACCTGGTTCATGTCGATCGCCGAGATGCTCAACATCATCACGCTCTTCGCCATCATGCTGCCGGCGGCGGCCATGGTTCGGGAAAAGGAGAAGGGAACGGTCGAGCAGTTGCTGGTCTCGCCGCTGACGCCGTTCCAGATCATGTTTCCCAAGGTGGTCGCCATGGCGATCGCCATTGTTGCCGGGACGGGGCTGTGCGTGGGGGTGATTTTGAAGGGCTGCTTCAACGTGCCCATGCGCGGCAGTGTGACCCTGTTTCTGGCACTCACGGGTCTCTACGTGTTCGCGACCGCGGGGCTGGGGCTTTTTATCGCCACCATGTCGCGGAACCTGGGGCAGGCGAGCATGATGGCTATTGTCTCCTACGCTCCCATGATCTTCCTCTCCGGGGCCTGGACGCCGCCGGAAGCCATGCCGCGCTTCATGCAATGGACGATGGTGCTCTCACCGCTGCATTATTACATCGATGTGAGCTTCGGCATCTTCCTCAAGGGAGCGACGTTCTGGAGCCTCTGGTATTCCGTCCTCTGCATCGGACTCTTCGGGTCGATCTTGTTCAGCCTCGGGATTTGGCGTCTGAGGCGCCAGGTTTCGTAGACCTGCCCCCTGGGATGGACTTGCCATCCTCTGCCATCCGGAATCTGGCATCCAGCATTGCTTTCGAGGAGGTGCGGGACTCTTGCCGTGCTGTTCTCGTTGGTCGGTTCTCGCTCTATTCTCGCGAAAATGGTGTCCGGTTATAATGGATACGAACGTTGAAGCGCCGGCGTGCCGTCACCGGCATTCGACCGGCGAGAGGGAGGATTGGTCATGAAAGCAGGCATCATCGTGACGGGTACCGGTCCCATTCTGATTCTGACGTCCTACGATTCCCTGTCGGATCGGGGCCTGGTGAACAAGCTGGTTGCCAAGGGGATCACGGAATACATCGGGTTTGAAGTCCCGATCGACATGGTCAAGGAGCGCTACGGGACGCACTTTTCCGTGGTGATGGGCGATCTCCATGAATCCGATGATCTGAGAGTGCTCGATTACAATGGGCACCGCGTTTTCAGCAGCTTCACCTTCGAGGAGATGGGAAGCCCCATCTTCCAGGAGTCCAGGGTCAGACTGCACAAGGCAGCGTGAGGCCGTGCCGCACGTGAAGGCAAGAGCGGCAGCCCCGATCAAGGTCTGCCGCTCGGATCCTCAGTGATGGAATCAACCCTCCGATTCCCGGAGCATGAAGGTGTACGCTTCATCGTTGATGTCGATGGTCAAATCGGCACCCCGCCCCTCGGCGTAGGACACCCAGCTCAGCTCCCCATGATTTCAACCAGCTCTGTAACCTTATTGCTCCCTGGTGCGACTAGACAATCAAGAGCGACATGTCGGCACTTGGCTGTGTAGGGAAGGAAAGAAACGATTGGAATCGTTGAAAGGAGCGAAGAAATGAAAGTCGTGACCATGGTTCTGTCGGTTGTTCTGGTTGCCTGTGTGGCCGTGGGGAGCGCCGTGGCGGGTCATCATGGTGGATGGCACGGAAAGGGTGGGGACGGTGGGTTTCATGGCGGGCGGGGATTCACGAGACTGCTTGACAAGTTGGCCCTGAATGCGGATCAGGAGCGGGAGATCGCCTCGGTTCTGGCGAGCCACCGCGAGAAGATCGGAGAGGCGGTAACCGGGATCGCCGAGGCGAGACGGGGTGTCAAGGAAGCGGTTACGGCCGAGCCGTACGACGCGGGCACGGTCAAGCAGGCGGTGCAGCGACTGTCCGAGCGACAGGAGCAGGCGGCTCTGCTTGCTGGGAAGGTGCTGAACGAGGTGAGGCCCGTCTTGACGGCCGAGCAGAAAGAGACGGTGAAGACCCTGAGCGCCAGGCACGCCGGCAGAATGCAAGGGTTTATCGACGGCCGCCTGGAGCGTCTGGACGATTGGATTGCCAAGCATAATCGCTAGTCAGTGCACTTCGGGTTCACACGGTTTGAGATCCTCCTCGCTCGCTGGAGGAGGTCGGGAGGGGGATGAGCGGTTGAGCATCCCCCTCCCCGGGTTCCTTTGAATGAGACGCCTGGCTCCCTGGACCCCAGAGTTGTCCCTCCTCGCCGGTCTTGGGTTGACGGCGATGGCCAGAAGCGTGGATGATGCTCACCGTGGTTAGAAGCACATCATTCTGTTGCGCTGTGCGTGATTTTCAATCGCAGAGATGGACGCAGAGAGTGGCTGACGCGACGCCGGCTGTGCCGGAGAGAGCGGATTTGCCGCATGACGGCCCGTCCGACGTCGACATCGTCGGGAGGGTTCTCGACGGCGACTCCAACGCATACGAGACCCTGATCCACCGTTACTCGCGGCTTGTATTCGGCATTGTCGGAAAGCATGCTCCGCGGGACCGGGTGGACGAAGTGGCTCAAGACGTCTTCGTGGAAGGATTTCGCTCCCTGGGCTCCTTTTCGCAGAAAGGGCCCTTCGGTCATTGGCTCGCGAAAATCGCCGTGAGATGTTGCTATAACTTCTGGCGGGAGCGCCATCGAAAGGGGGAGATCCCGATCGGCGATCTCTCGGAGGAGTCCGTGGAATGGATGGACACAATGCTGTCGGCCCGGTCGCGTGAAGCCTTCGATCGCGAGGCGGCGAGCGCGGAGGCTCGTGAGGTTCTGGATCACGCGCTCGGACGGCTTTCTCCCGAGGACAGGATGGTGGTGACCCTGGTTCACCTGGATGGCCTGTCGGTCAAGGAGGCGGCGGCATTGCTCGGCTGGAGCACCGTGAGTGTCAAGGTTCGCGCGCATCGGTCGAGGAAGAAGCTGAGGCAGATCATCCTGCAACTGTTCGGCGAGGGCACGGAAGAAGACGAGGTGACGGATGAAGAATCGCATGAGACGCGTTGACAAGATTGAGGAGCTCTTGGGGCAGGCGTATCGCAGCGGCTCCCCCGTGGAGCCGAACCCCTTCTTTGCACAGAAGGTCATGAACCGGATCGCCGAAGAAGGTGCGTCTTCCAAGGCTTCGTCGCAAAATGCCGTCTATCTTGGTCGCGCAGCCTGGCGCTTCGCTCTGGTGGGATATCTCGTGGTGTTTGTCCTGACCGCCCAGTTCATGCTGACCGATGCGGATTCCCAGTACCAGCTGGCCCATCTCGTCATGGACGACACGCTCAGTCTGGATCTGATCGATCCCTTCGAGATCTTGTGAAAGGAGGCGCTCGTCCGTGAAGAAGCTGAAGCTCTGGGCCGGTCTGACGGCCTTGTTCGTCTCGGGGGTGCTGCTCGGCGCCCTCGGCACCTGGCACCTCGTGGAATACAAAGCCATCGAGCTCATGACCCGAGAGCGCCCGAGAGCGCCCAAGCTCATCATGCGGAAACTGAATCGGGAGCTGGGGCTGAACGACGCTCAGAAGGCGCGCATCGAGGCGATTGTGTGCCAGGCTTTCGAAGCGCTGTCGACCATTCGGGATCGCGAAAGGCCAGAACGGGAGCGCGTTCTCCAGCAAAGCATCGATGCCATGAAGCAAGAGCTCTCCCCGGAGCAGCAGCGCAAGCTGGACGGGCTGTACGAAAAGCTCAAAGCACACCGGGAGCGCGGAAGTCGGAGACATTGGGGAAAAGGCGACCAAGGAGATCCGTGTGAAGGGGGCGAGGGTCGCCCGAGCCAATGAGGGAAGTTACTTCTCGTAGCCTTCCGAAGTCGGCCATTCCTCGGGCGGCTTCCTAAAGGGCTCGATGGCCTCTCGGACCGCTCTCGCAAGCCTGTCGAGAAGCTCGCTCGCCTTCTCGGGCGTCTCGGCCTGGGAGTCCGAAATCATCCTGCACCGGAGCCCTCTGCTGATTTCCAGCTGAACCCCCATGCGCCGCTCGGTCAGGTTGCAGATGTTGGCCAGGTCCATTCCGACGAATCGGGGCTTGGACGCTTTCTCCGCCACGAAGCCCGCCTCGCGAAGCTTCCGGCAGATGCGCCGCTTCATATTCTGGTCCCTGCCTCCGACATACACGACTTCGTCCGTTCCAGAGCAGCCGTGCACGGTAATCACGGTCTCGGACCGGCAGACGATCTCAATGGCGGTGGGCTCGTCGAAGTGGGTGCTCGTGATATGAAGGGCTTTGTTTCCGGAGCTTTTCAAACCCTCGAGGGCATAGTAGCTGTGGTCGTTTCCCGCGATGGCGTCGGCGATCATAGATGTTCCAGGCTCGATGTCTCCCCCGTGGATGCTCAGGATGGCAATTCCGGAGCATCCCATGCGCCATCGGACGCGAAAGTCGATGCCTTCCCGTTCAAATGTCTTGAGCTGCTCGAAGCTCGAGTAACGATCCATTCTCGCCCCCGCCTGCCCACCCGTGGAATCAGGTTGAGGCGAATCCCACGCGCAACAGGGAATCCCGGCTGATCATCCCCTTGAATTTTCCTTCAGCGTCGAGCACCGGCAAACGCTTGATGGCACGGTCGAGCATCAGGCGGATGGCCTCTTCGATCGGGGCATCCTCGCGAACCGTCACGATATTGGTGTTCATGACTTCCGAAGCAGTCCTCGCCCGGAGGTGCTCCCGGAGCTCTCGGTCGAGCCGTCCCCGTTCCGTGAAGGGAATCTTGCCGACGAAGAGTTCCCAGATGCCCGGATGGCGGTCGGAGAAGGCGATGAGCAGGTCGCGATCCGAAATCAGCCCCAGAAAGTGCCCTTCCCGGTTGACGACGCAGACGCGCTGGATGTCGTTGCAGTCAATGATCCGCATCACCTCTTCAACGGGAGCATCCGGGAGAACCGTGCTCGTGTCGCGGCGCATAATGTCAGCGACCGTTCGCATGCCCTGGACCTGGATCTTCTGCTGCCGAAAGGCGGCCCAGTTCGGACATTCCTTCATGGAAGCACGGAAGACGTCCACACGTGAGAGAATGCCAGAGAGTCTTCCCGCGTCGTCGACCACGGGAAGCCGCTTCACCCCTTTACGCAGCATGACGTCCACGGCCTCCGTCACGAGATTGTCTTCTCCAATCGCGATCACCGGCTTTGTCATGGCGTCGGATGCCTGCTTCGTCGCAAGGGCTTGAAGGACAGCACCGACCCTGTCTCGTTCGGATTCTGCGAGGAGGCCGAGCCGCATCGGCATACCTCCCTTGTAGATCAGGTCGCCTTGAGCGACGATCCCAACCGGACGGTTTGCCGAGTCCACCACGGGAAGACCCGTGAATTCGGAAGAGAGGAGGAGTCTCGCCACCTCGTCAAGGGGCGTTGAGGTTGTGACCTTCTTCGGGTTGCGCGTCATGACCTCGCGGACCGTGGTCCGTCTTGGCAGCAAGAGGCCGCGGGTCTTGTGGGAGATGACGTCGATGTCGCGCGCCGCGATGATCCCGTCCGTGACCATTGCCTCCAGACTCGCAAGGACGCGGTCGAAGTCGGCTGCCGGCAGGATGATGGTGATGCGTACGGGGAGGTTGTGAGAGAGAGCTTCGAGTCTCCCGGTGGCCACCTCCCCGCTCTCAAAGGAGCCTTCAATGCCCCGCGTGACGATGGTGCGGGCAGGGATCTTGAGATCGTTTACATATTCGACGATGGCGCTGTAGAGGGGCTTTTCCCGAGGGCGCTCCCCTTCGCTCGTAAAAATCTCGATGACTTTGTAGCTTAACATCCTCATCCCTTATTGCGATCCTCAGTTGGAAAGCATTTTGATGATATGTTTGGCAAGTCGCTCGTTGATCTCTCGATGCCTTGGAACAGGCTGACTGACGCCAGTCGATGGGTTTTGGTACCAATCGTGCCTTCCCCCATGTCGAATAAATACGCAACCCATATTCTCGATCATTTCTATAAGATCCTTCCGCTTCATACAGCCATATCCTCGTGAGTGCGGATGAAGGGGATGAGTTTCTCATCCACGTCTTCAAGGATATCTTTCAAGTTCTCCTTTAGCTCATCGAGCGTCTCGCCTTGAGTCATATATTCTGGATGCGCGTCTAAATGTCCGAGCCACATCCCATCCGGTTCCTGCCAATAAACAATCCTTACAGTTCTCATGGGAAACCCTTGCTAAGAGTATGGAATACCAAAGCTCTTAAGATGCCCACTTCAAAGCTAATTTAAAATGCTAGCAAATATCTTGGTGACTTTGTAGCTTAACATTCTCATCCCCTGTCGCAATTCTCAATGGGAAAGCATTTTATGGGAGCCTACGCTCGACGAGGGAGAGCGCCTCCAGACCTTGGCCGGTCCTCACGAGAAAAGCGCTTTCCGTTGGCTTCGCCTGCGGTTCCACCTCAACAACATCCCAATTCGAGTTATCCGGGAGCCAGCATACTTCGTGAGGCGACCCAGGGCAAGCGCACAGGTGGTCCTGGCGGGGACGTGTGTCGCGGTTCGGGCCTGTCGATGCTGAAGGCGAGTTTGCACGCAACCCAGACGCAAGGTTTTTCTTTCCGGGTTGTTTAAGGGGTAGATGATGTTGGCTGGTTTTAGGTTGCATGCTGCGATGGGAGAGGATGGCGCGATGAATCTGCTGGATTTCTTGTATGTGACGTTTCCTGTTTCCGAGGTGAGCACCTGGGTGCTTCTCCCGCCGTTGGTCGCTCTTGTGGTATCGACCATCACGTCCATGGGGGGAGTGTCGGGTGCCTTTCTGCTGCTGCCGTTTCAGGTCAGCGTTCTCCATTTCGTGACGCCGTCCGTCAGTGCGACGAACTTCGTTTTCAATATCGTGGCGATTCCGAGCGGCGTCTATCGGTACCTGAAAGAAGGCCGAATGGCCTGGCCACTGACCTGGGTCGTGATCGTGGGGACGCTGCCCAGATCGGAAGAGCGTCGTGTAGGGAAAGAGTGTAGATCTCGGTGGTC
>CALBZH010000813.1 GCA_937889795.1 uncultured Syntrophobacteraceae bacterium
GCGGATCAATGGATTCGGCTTGGGTGGGTTGTCTCCACCCCGACACCATCCGCATGAGGCCGGCCGCTCATTTCGGGACCGACGGTGAGGTTTGGAAAACCCGTGGGCCGGATTTCTCTTACCGAAAGGACAATCCAGATGAATTGGCGCGGGCCATTGACGAAGGCCGTCCCTTCATCTGCGACGCATGCATCGGGCACGATTGTCCCCACCCGATCGCTCACCCGCCACCCACTTCGCTCCACCGCTCCTGCGGCTGGTTTCCCATTCACTTCCAGGGGAAGGTCTGGGGCGGCCTGGCCCTGAGCGTCAACAGGCCCGGCTTCTTTCAAGAACGGGAGATCGCGCTTTTGGAAGAGGTGGTCATGGACCTCTCCTTCGCCCTGGACAAGTTCGAGGGGGACGCCCGCCGGCTGCAGGCCGAGGAAGCGGTGCGAGCGAGCGAGTCGAAATTCAGGTCTTACATCGAGCACGCCCCCATGGGTGTCTTTGTGGCCGACAGATCGAGCCGCATTGTCGAGGTCAATCCCGCCGCCACGACGATGCTGGGCTACGGGGAGTTGGAGCTGCTCGGGATGTCCATTCCGGATGTCCTCCCCCCGGAGTCGCTGGAATCGGGTCTGCAGAGCTTTCAATCGGTCATTGGGGAGGGGTTGGCGGTTGGGCAATTCCCTTTGCTTCGGAAAGACGGCACTCGCCTGTGGGCTTCCGTCAGTGCCGTGAAACTCGACGACAGCCACTCCCTGGCGTTCTGCCAAGATGTCACGGAACAGCGCCAGATCCTCGAATCCCTCTGGGAAAGCGAGGAAAGACTGCGGTTGTTCGTCGAGCACGCGCCGGCCGCCATCGCCATGTTCGACCGCGAAATGCGCTACATGAGCGCCAGCCGCCGGTGGCGGGAGGATTACTTCCTCGGAGACCGGGACCTGACGGGGCTCTGCCATTACGAGGTGTTTCCCGAGATCCCCGAGAGTTTGAAGGAAGTCCACCGGCGCGGACTGGCCGGGGAGGTGATCCGGGCCGACGACGACCGGTTCGATCGGGCCGACGGCACCGTCCAGTGGCTGCGCTGGGAGGTGCGCCCCTGGCGCGACTCCAGAGGTAGCGTGGCGGGCATCGTGATCTTCACGGAAGACATCACTGAAAAGGTGAAGGCTGTTTCCGAGAAAGCCAAGGTCGAAGCGCAGCTTCGCCAGGCTCAAAAACTGGAAGCCATCGGGACCCTCGCCGGAGGGATCGCCCATGATTTCAACAACGTGCTCTCCCCCATCATCGGCTACACCGAGATGGCCCTGGACGACATCCCGGAATCGGGCACCACGAGGTATGACCTCGAACAGGTGCTCACCGCGGCCAGACGTGCCAAGGACCTTGTCAAACAAATCCTGGCTTTCAGCCGGCTCAAATCGGACGAGCTGATGCGGCCCACGGACATCGATCTGGTAATCAAAGAGGTTCTGAGCTTGCTGCGCGCTTCGCTGCCGAGCACAATCGAGATCCGCCAGAACGTGCACAAGGCAAGAGCCGTCGCCAACGCAACCGAAATCCACCAGGTCGTCGTCAACCTGTGCACCAACGCGGCCCATGCGATGCACGAGCGAGGCACCCTGGATGTCTCCATCACGGAAGCGACCTTGACCGAGGAGGACCTGCTGAAGATGTCGGTTCCCCACCTCCGCCCCGGACCGTACCTGAAGATCGGCGTCAAGGACACCGGCCACGGCATGCGACCCGAGATCATGGAGCAGATCTTTGACCCGTACTTCTCCACGAAGGAGATGGGCGAAGGAACCGGACTCGGCCTGGCGGTCGTCCACGGAATCGTCATGAGACATGGCGGCGCGATTACGGTCCAGAGCACCCTGGGAGAAGGGAGTGTCTTCGATGTTTACCTGCCGGCCACCGGCAAGGCGTCCGGTCCCGAGATGGATCCCGCTGAAACGATGCCTCACGGAGCCGAGAGGATCCTTCTGGTCGACGACGAAGCGATGATCGTGGACATGAGCCACAAAATGCTGAGACAACTGGGATACCAGGTGACCGCCAGCGGGGACCCGACCGAGGCTCTCACGATCTTTCTGTCCGACCCGAAGCAGTTCGACCTGATTATCACCGATTTCACCATGCCGCGCCTTACAGGGATGGATCTCGCCAAGCGGGTCCTACAAATCCGTCCCGATATCCCCATACTGCTGTGCACCGGATTCAATGAGCGATTGACGCCGGACATGATCCGAGAAGCCGGGATCCGAGAGATCGTGCTCAAACCGTTTGAAAAGCGGCGTATGGCCAAGCTCATTCGTGAGGTTTTGAGCTCCGGTAGCTAAGAGACAGACCTGAGTGACGTTGGAACGGAAAACCCATGAGCGCCGAGCATGACGGGCATCGAAAACGACTGCGGGAGCGCTTCGAGCAAAGCGGTCTCGACGCGTTCCATGATCACGAGGTTCTGGAGCTGCTGCTCACCTACGCCATTCCCAGGCGAGACGTCAAACCGCTTGCCAAAGCGCTGCTCAGTGAATTCGGCGGGCTTTCGGCCGTTTTGGACGCTCCGCTTGCGAGGTTGAAGCAGGTGAGCGGTGTCGGAGACCATGCGGCCCTGCTCCTCAGCCTGGCTCCCAAGCTCCTCGAACGCTACCAGCAGGACCGCTGGCAGAAGCGCCGAGCGTTTCACTCAACGCCGGAGGTCGTGACCTATCTTCGGCCGGATCTGGCTTCCGAAGTGAACGAGGTCTTCTGCATTCTGGCCCTGAACAGCCAGAACGGTCTCCTCGCCATGGAGCGGATCCAGCGGGGAACCGTCAACAAGACGGTCGTCTTTCCTCGGCTTGTGGTGGAGGCAGCCTTGAAGCACCGTGCGACCGCCGTCATCCTCGCTCACAATCACCCTGGCGGGGACCCCAAACCCTCGGCGGCCGACCGTCAGCTCACCAGTCGACTCAAGAAGACCCTCCACGACCTTGACATCACCGTTCACGACCATATTATCATCGCCGGAACCGCGTATTATTCCTTCGCGGAAAACGGAGAGCTCGCATGAAATCGGCCGTCATGGACGCAGTGGTGATTCGCACGCCTGCCGTGCGCGGGGACTGGAACGCTCTCGGCATCGAGCAGGTGGCCCGCCCGGTCCCACGCGAAGGCGAGGTCTTGATCCAGGTCGAGGCGTGCTCCGTCAACCGGGCCGACCTGCTTCAGCGCAGGGGGTTGTATCCGCCTCCAACCGGAGCTTCGGAGATTCTGGGGCTCGACTTCGCGGGATACGTGGTGGAGATAGCGGACGGCGTCGAAGGGGGGCGGGTCGGGAACCGCGTTCTGGGCATCACGGTCGGCGGAGGGTACGGGCGATATGTGGTGGTCCCCGCGTCGCATCTGGTGCCCATTCCCAGCCGATTGAGCTTCATCGAAGCCGCCGCGGCCGCGGAAGTGTTCTTCACGGCCTACGTCAATCTCTTCCTTGAAGCGGGGCTTCAGGCTGGGGAATGGGTGCTGATCCACGGGGGCGGGAGCGGCGTGGGAACAGCCGCCATTCAGCTTGCCAGGGCGGCGGAGGCGAAAGTCATCGTCACCGTTGGAACGGGTGAGAAGGCGGAACGCTGCCTGCAGCTTGGAGCCAGCCACGCCATCGTCTACAAAGAGGATGACTTTGCTGCCAGGGTCCTCGACCTGACCTCA
The DNA here is from genome assembly GCA_937889795.1 of uncultured Syntrophobacteraceae bacterium. Classification (GTDB taxonomy): domain Bacteria; phylum Desulfobacterota; class Syntrophobacteria; order Syntrophobacterales; family Syntrophobacteraceae; genus CALBZH01. Next base: position 3,676 of record CALBZH010000813.1, read on the forward strand.
GGGAAGGGCATCGAGGTCATTCTCGACTGGATCGGGGCACCTTACCTGGAAACGCACCTGCGCATCCTGAAAACGGGCGGCCGATTGGTTATGATCGGGCTCATGGGGGGATCGAAAGCCGAGATTGCCCTGGATGCCCTGGTCACCAAGCGTCTGCATGTCGTCGGCTCCGTTCTGCGCAGCCGCTCCGACGCGGAAAAGGCCGTGATCACCGACCGGTTCAAGGAGCATGTCCTGTCCCTTCTTGCTGCAGGGACCGTCAGTCCCGTGATCGACCGGGTGTTTCCCATGCGTGAGGTCGAGCGGGCCCATGAGCGCATGCGGGCCGGAGAGCATTTCGGAAAGATCGTCCTGACCTGGGACCACTGAGGGAGAATATTGAGCTGCATCCTTCTCGATCACGTTGACTTTGTTCGATCCAAGCGACAAATCCTCCACGATATCAGCTGGACCGTTCCGGAAAACGAGCATTGGGTCGTGCTCGGACCCAACGGCTCCGGAAAAACGACCCTGCTGCAGCTGCTGGCGGGCTACCTCTGGCCGACGGATGGCCGCATCACCGTCCTCGGCGAGCGATTCGGCCAAGTCGACTTGCGCGAGCTTCGCAAGCGCATCGGGTGGGTAGGCTCCTTCCTCCAGGTGCAGATTCCTCCCGCCCAACGCCCCCTCGACCTCATCGTGAGCGGCAAATTCGCCTCCGTGGGCATTTTTGAAAAGCCGCTCCCGGAGGATTACGCCGATGCACGCTCCCTGGCCGAAAAGCTGCGCTGTGACCACATCCTGGAGCAGCCGTACAGCGTGCTCTCCCAGGGAGAAAAGCAGCGGCTCCTGATCGCCCGAGCGATGATCCACCACCCGAAGCTGCTCATCCTGGATGAGCCGTGCGCCGGGCTCGACCTTGTCGCCCGTGAGCAGCTCCTGGAAAGCCTCGAGACGCTTGGGAGCACCTCAGGAGGGCCGACCATGGTGCTGGTTACCCACCATCTCGAAGAAATCACCCCGATCTTTTCGCACGTGCTGATGCTGAAGGAAGGCCGCTGCGTGGGCCAGGGACCGAAAGAGAAGCTGCTGAACGACAGAAGCCTGAGCAGCGTCTTTGGAATGGCCCTGCGCGTGGAACGGACGGGAGACCGCTACTGGGGACTGGCCTCCCCGGGCGCCGTCAGGGAGCGCAGCGCGTAGCGCTTTTGCACGAACCGAAGCGCATCCGGGGTGTCGACTCCCACCACCTCGTCGGCGTCGGAGACCACGAGGCCGATGGGGAGTCCATCCGTGCTCATCATTTCAATGAGATCCGTCAGGAAATATTCTTCGATGGTCACCCACGTTTCGCCCCGCTGTTTGCGGACCTTGTGGGGCCGGGATGCCAGCCGGTCCAGGTAGCGCAGGAGGGCATCCCTTCGCGCGGCATAGACACCGGCATTGCAGAACCGCAGGAGCTCCCGCTGTTCCGCGGGCCACTCGCTCCAGTACTTCCACTCGACGATTCGCAGAGCATGCTCCCCTTGCATTTCGATCATGCCGTACTGGGCTTTGTCCTCGGGCTCAAATCCCAGCAGGACCATCTCGCACTCATCCAGCTTCCCGATGAGCTTCTCGTAGGTGGAAGGAAGAATAAGCGGGACATCACCCATGGTGATGATCCAGCGCCCGGAGGGATCCGTCTCGATGAGCTCCCGCGAAACCAGCAGGGCTCCGCCCGTACCGTTGGTCTCGGGCTGGAAAATGTACTGCACCCCGAGATGACTGGTGGCACGTTTCACATCCTCGGCGCAATGGCTTACCACAAGGCCCTTGGGACCGGGAGGCAGGTTATCGAGCACCTCCAAGAGGATCGGCCGCGAGCCATCATACAGGGAATCCCCGGCAACAAGCGGGAGCAGCGTCTTGTTTCCCGAAAACCCCACCATGCGGCTGCCCTTGCCCGCCGCGAAAACAATACTCGCTGTAACCGTTTCAACGCGATCGTTCATGGAGCAAACTCCCAGTCGTCGGGACAGGTGCATCCTGCGCGGGCTTCGCCTGGTCATGGACCGCTTTCACCTTCTCCCTATACTGTCCCACCGCCTGCTGGTGCTCCGTGATGGTGGCCGAGAACTGGTGCGTCCCGTCCATGTTGCTCACGAAATAGAGGAAGTTGGTGG
>CALBZH010000814.1 GCA_937889795.1 uncultured Syntrophobacteraceae bacterium
CCACCGAGATCTACACTCTTTCCCTACACGACGCTCTTCCGATCTCGTTGCGGAAGTGAAAAAGTACGTTCGCGAGGAGCGATGGAGAAAACCGGAATCAAAAGCAAAAGATGCTGATTTGGCTTGGGCATCGCTCAAATGCTTCTGGTTTGTTGGGGGGAAGACACTAACGCGAGAGAACACCAGCGCCAGTTCATTTAACAAGGTGCTTGGCAGAAAAGAGAGCAAGGCGTGCCGTGATTGCGGTCAGGTCCACAATCCGCCGAACAAGTGCCCAGAGACAAAACGACACCCAAAGCGAGAGAGCGAACATCTTGTCAATCGCAATGATGAAATATCCAAGTGGCTTGCCGGCTCACAGCAGGAGAGCAAGAAAGTATTCAGTTTCAAGAATCCAGCGAGGACCTTTGGCTTCGTGGAACCCGGACTGATCACTTTTGAGGCTATGAGGCAACGTCTGACGGACGCTTGGGGACAGAACGGCTGGGATTTTCTCAAGGGAGACAAGGTCATTGACCAGCTATTCGCCGGGAAGGGAGACCGCTCATGAGCTTCGATTATTACGCCTCTCTGGCCGAAAACAAAGCATGCCCGAAACGGGTGAACGAGGCTGGTCTCGCTTCGGGCTTTGGGGATGGATGCGTGGTCTGGTCCTGCCGTGACGGGGAGGAGAACAACGCACGTCAATGCTACATGAAACGGGCTGCTGATGAACTCGAGCTCAATCTCCCTCCGGACCTTCACCTTGAGCCAGACCATGCTTCCCTGCCGGATTCGACCTGGTTCAGCATCGACGTTTCTTTCACACTGGCATCACCGTGGTACTCAAAGGACGACCGCCCCTTTCACGTGCTGGATAACCCCGTGCGCAAGGACAGGGTATTCGGTGTGCCGTTCATGTCCGCAGCCTCCTGGAAGGGACTTCTTCGCTGGGCCTGCAGGATGCAGGCGGGTTTGCTCGGTCATCTTGAAACGCACGATATGAAAATGGATGACTGGAAGGACCCTTCCTGGATCGTCCATCTCTTCGGCAATGAGAAGAGCGAGCAAAAAAACTTCAAATCCGGGGTGCTGGCATTCTATCCAACCTGGTTCAACAAGGTCGGCTTCGAGGTGATCAATCCTCACAGCCGCAGCCGCCGGGCAGGGACTAAACCCATTTACTATGAGGTTGTCCCAGCCAGGACAAAAGGTAGGCTACGGCTGCTCTACGCGCCTCTGCCGGGGGAAATCGAACGCGACAAAGTAACGCCGGCTGACTTCATCGACGGCTTCATCGACAGCATTAAGGCGCTTCTCGAAACGTATGGCATCTCCGCTAAACGCACCGCTGGATGGGGTACTGCGAAGATAAACAACGAAGATTCAAGGCTATCGTTTGTGGAAGGCGGCTGTCTGAGCAAATTCATCAGTAGAGGCGCTGAGGCGAAGCAATTTGAACCACCGAAGGAAGAGTTCAAGAAATTGATGAACCGGGAAGGGGCGCCAATAATCACCCTGCTCGGTGAGGGTGGCAAAATCATAAGCAAAACACAATTCAAGAAGCTCCCAGGTAATAAACCTTGTACAAACGCTGAGTTGGAGGAATTCAGAAATTGGTACGAACAGCACGGTGCTGAATACAAAAAGCGCATGAAAGCAGATGTGGAACACCCATCGTCGCTCCAGACAAGGGAAATCCCGTTCAATGAACTCCTGGATGCCCGGAACGGAGGTGGCCAATGACAGGATTTCAACTTCCGGACACGTTGCGGCAACATCGCCCTCTGCTTCTGGCGTGTGAGGCAATCGGCTGGCTTCATATGACCGGCAAGGCCAAGAGCGATTTCCTGCGAGATCCGGAAAAGAATGCAGGCAAGCAGTGGTATCAAGCTCTTCAGGTTCCGCTCGACCAATCCTTTGCTTGGCTTGATTCCCATCTTCAGCAAGCTTACACAACTTGGACACTTCCCGGCTCACCACCGACACTTGCGAATCTTCTGAAGTCCATGTTCGAGGACTTCGCGGAAAAGCAGTCCAAAAAGAATCTCATCGGTCTGCTCCAGGCCGGTCATGCCATGGCGTCGGGTATCGAAAAGAATCTGCCGTCGGCTACCGCTAAGTATCTGGGTCAGGATGCTACCCACATGTGGTTGTCCACAGCCTTCGGCCATCCGGTCCGCAATCTGTTGGCCGACCCGCCTGAATTGCTCACCGATGTTGGCTGGAAACGCCTGCTTGAGCAGATTGAGCAGCTCCTCACCGTGCTGAAGCAGCTTGGCGACAACAGTTTACCAAACGACGTCGATGGCTGGTGGCGTTGGCGCGAGGGGGCGGTGGGTCCCGATGGATGGCTGCGCAAGGCGTTTACCAACACTTTGGCCGAAACCAGATTGCCGAACAACGACGTCACGCTCTTTGACCAGTCCTACGTCGCGGCCGCCTTGTTCAAAAGCGCCGCGGCCGGTGCCATTCTGGAAGGCAGTTCCTTCCCCTGGAACAGCGCGAACCTCAACCTCAAACAACAGACCCGTTGGCGGCTTCTGACCATCGGGATCGGTGCGGACCACTACGAAGCCCGGGCGGTTAAGATCGGCGACTGGACCGGGGCGCGGCTGGCGCTGGACGAGTTTTTCACCAGAGTCTGCAAGCTCGTTGAGGTCGATTTGGCTGTGGGCGCCCTGTTGTACAGGGACGGCGAGACCTGTGTCTTTTCGTTCCCAGGGGAGCGATTCGGCCATGATGACAAGCAAGGGCGCCAAGGCGGTGATTTACAGATCGCCGATTGGCAAAGCCGGCTGGAGGAACAGATGGACGGCTATGCTCGTGACGCCAACCTAGAGATGCCTCCCTATTGCCATATCAGTGAGCCATCCCGCTCCCTTGTCGGGATGACGGCGGAAATCCAGAAGGCGCGGGAGACGATGGCCGTGCCGCTGCACCGCGATTGGGAAATTCCCAGGCAGGATTCGTTGGCCGGCCATGTCTGCCCGGTATGTCTTGTGCGCAGAACCCGCTCAGGGACAGACAAGCAAATGCCTTGCGACCCTTGCAAGGCGCGGCGGACTCACCGCCTGGACATGTGGCTTGAGGGG
>CALBZH010000815.1 GCA_937889795.1 uncultured Syntrophobacteraceae bacterium
GCTTTCCGGAGGCTGTCAGGTAATCCTGGAAGCGGGACACTTCGGCCATCAACGCTTCATAGTCGTCTTTCCCATAGACCGTCCCGTCGAATTCACCGAAGGAGCACCGACCGAAAATGACCAGGCAGTCTCCCGTGGCCTCGGATCCGACCCGCTCCAGGGAAATCTCGAGGTCCGGAAAGGGGGCAAAGAACGGATCGACATGGTAGAGCTCGGTGAAATCCCCCACGGGGATGCTGTAGCCGGAGCCGCCGGATTTCCGGTCCTTGGACTGATCGAGAAACGTCCTCAAATAGCGCGACAACAGGTCAAATTCCGCATGGGGCACGGAAATGCCGATGCTGATGATCCGTGCGTGCCCCTGTCCGAAGGGCGGCTCTCCCTGAACCGTCCGGACTTTGTCATGGAGCGTCGGATTGTTCTGCTGGAGGTAGCTCATGAACTGTCTTGCCAGGACTTCCTTCTCGGCATAGTTCAACGTCGCCGGTCCGATGTCCACCTTATCGAGATCTTGCCCGTATTCGAAGTTGCTGGCCAGAATCAGGTGGTAGCGGTCGGGAGCACGCATCACGTGGAACCCCTCCTCCTCGAAATCGCGCATGAGGCTCATGGTGCGGTTCTTCAGAAAAATATCCCGGATGACGTCGTTTTCGGTGTCCCCCCGCTCCTTGGCCTGAACGACCATGAGCTCGTGCAGCCAGTGCGTGCACCATGTGGTGCAAAGCATGAGCATCTTTAAGATCTTCAGCACTTCGGCACCGAGCTGGGCTCCTTTGTACTGGACTTGAGGCTCGAAGACGAAGTCCTCCACTCGCACCTCTTTCAATCGCAAGGCCCGCTTCCGATCGCGCGGCGGGATGTACCGCAGGCACGTTACAAACGCCTTGAGCAGCTCCTTTTCGCTCACGGCAGCGGTGTTTTCCCGAAGCGTCCGCTCCATCTGCTGGTAGCCTTCCAGCTCCAGCTCCCATTGGTAATGGAGGTCGAGAAGCGTGTCGTAGTCGCATTCGTGGTAACCCGCCTCATCAAACTGGTACCGAAGGTATTCCCAGTCGACGTAGAGCTTCTTCTGTCCCCTGCGGTCCTCCAGGAAGTCGCTGGCCGTCGTGAATCCAAGGATGCCGCGCTCGCCGTCCACGAAGACCCTCTTGCCGAGATGGCGGGCGACGAGGCTTTCCGGATTGAGGGAGACGTGGTCGTTTGACGTGGTGAGCACCGGTTTGCCCTGCGCATCGACCAGGTTGATCAGGTAAGGCTTGCAGTATGCGACGGCGGATACGGCTTCGTGCCCCGTCGTGTTTCCGTCGCAGCGAACGATCCCTCTCACCAGGGGATGATTCACCGCCACGTCGTTTTCCCCGTAGGGACGCCTTCGCAGCAGGATGACCTCTTCGCCAGCGTGGGCCAGGTCGAGGGCGCTTTCGGTCCCGAAGGTCAGGATGCCGCTGTCGGCGCTGTCGGTAATGGGCTCCCCCCTGGCCAGGACGACATAATCGTGAAAGTCCTCGCGCAGCGCCTTTTCCGGTTGCTCGAGGGCGGTGTTGATGATCATCGAGGCCTGCTGGATGTTGGTCTTGCCTTCGTCCACCAGATCCCACATGGCGCGCACGGTAGCGTTGGACGTCATCCGCAGCGGCCTGCGCTGGAGGACGTAAATCTTGCGGCTTTCCACGGTGAGCTCGATGTCGAGCGGACGTTTCGAAAACGCCTCGAAGCGCTCCCGAAGTGTCAGCAACCGCTCGAAGATGTCGGGAAACTCCCGATGGAGGTCAGCGGTGTGGCGAAGCGGCTTGCGCAACCGTCCGGAGACGATCTTGTCGCACTGGACCTTCGGTGCCCACTCGATGATCATCTCATTGGATCCCGTGCGCTGGTTGCGCGTAAAGAGGACGCCACTCAGGCAATTCAGCTCGTCCCGGTTCCCGAAGACCATCTCCTGGATGACCACGGCCGTGCCCATGTCGTCGGAGACCTTCGGCTTGCGGGATCGCCTTGCCTCCATGGCGGTGGGAGACATCCAGGAGCTCAAGATGGCCTCGATGGCGTTTCGCAGCTGCCGGTTCAAATCCTGCTCGAAAACGGGAGGCAGGGAAGGGTGCCTTGACGAGCGAAGCACTTCCTTGAATCGTCGGATGAGGTCCTTGAGCAAAGGGATGGCAATCGAGCCTTCGTTGCCGGCGCGTGCCCGCATGATGGCTTCGTAGAACGGATCGTAGGGGATCCCGAGCACGACTTCGCCATACATGCGGATGGCCGTGAGGTAGGTCGTCCTAACGAAGCTCTCGTCCTCGCCTGCTTCGATCAGCGCATGGACCACGTCGTCATTCAAGCCGACGTTCAGGACCGTGCTGAGGGCTCCGGGAAGGGAAACCGGGGCTCCGCCGCGCACCGCCACGATGAGCGGCATCCTCCCGCTTCCGTCGCCGAAGCGGCGCCCCTTACGCTCCTCAAGTCCGCGCATCTGCTCGCGGATCCGCCCGCACGTCTCGTCCGTCAGGCGGTTCCCCGACTCGTGATACTCTCGCCAGACTTCCGTTGACAGGACGAAGCCGTCCGGCACCGCGATGAGGTCTTCCATCTCTTGAAAGACCACCTGCATGTGACGCATGTCCTCGACAAGCTTGGCCCCTTTGGCCCCAAGGAGCTCAACCTGAGTCGGGTCCGCGTCTTGGAAGGCAACGATCAAAGGCTCGCGCGCCATGGCAGTTTCTCTCCTTCGGGGAGATTATAGCCCTTTAGCCGTCCAGTATGCTTCGAAAAACGGTCTTGTAGGTCAAACCTTCCCCCGGCATTCGGTCCGAGTCGACGAGCTGGATTCTTGCCCCGATTCCCAGCATGCGTCGCATGTGTGAGCGAACGAGCTCCAGGTATTGGGATCGGCCTCCATCGGGAAGCTCCGCCGTCTGGGGTCTTTGAAGAAGCAATTCAAGATGGTCCCCGATCCCGAAGGTTGTGTGGATGATGAGCCTGAAATCCTCAATGGCTGGATCGATCGTCCGCAGCATGGCTTCGACATCTTCGGGATAGAACGGGATCCCGCGGATCGCCACGCGATTGTCTGTCCTTCGGAGGACCGGGGAGATCCTGAGGGAGGTGCGACCGCATCGGCAGGGGGCATCGTGGAGGACCGTGACATCCCCCGTGCGGTAACGGATAAGAGGGTATCCTTCGGCGGTCAGCGTCGTGAGGACAAGCTCCCCTTCCGTTCCCGAGGGGACCAGCTGTCCCGTAACCGGATGGACTGTCTCGGCAAGAAACTGGTCTTCCGCGAGGTGCAGTCCCTGGCGCGCGGGGCATTCTCCAGCCATTCCCGGCTCGACCATTTCCGTGACGCCGTAGAGCCCGTAAACGGGCACACCCAGCGCCGCCTCCAGATGCTCGCGCAACGCCTCGGGGATCGGGTCCGGGCCCAGGAGCACCAGGCGCAAGTGCAGGCTGTTGCGGCTCATTTGAAGCCGTTTCATGGTTTCGACAATGTGGAGGGCGAAGGAGGAGGTCGTGGCCAGGACGGTCGACCGGAAATCCTGCATGATCTGGAGCTGGAGCGTTGCGGAGACCGTCGCGGAGGGGGCCAGGGTGGCGCCCAGGGCTTCGGCCGCAAGATTGAAGGTGAAGGCGCCGGGGAAGAGGCTGAAGTTAAAGGCGATCTGCACCACATCCCGGTCGGTTACGCCGAGCTGCTCGTAAAGGCCCACCATGAGAGACTGCCACATGGCGGTGTCGTGCTTCGTGAAGCCGATCACAACGGGCTTTCCCTGGAGACCCGGCGCCGCGCTGCTGATCTTGAGACGAACGATGCTCCGGAGCGGCACCGCAAAAAGACCGTACGGATAATGGGCGGCCAAGTCCTGCCGCGTGGTGAATGGAAAGCGAAGGAACTGCCGGGGCTCGCCCATATCCTCCGGGAGAATTCCCAGCTCGTCCATGCGCTGACGGTAGAAATCGACCTTGAAGTAGGCTCGGTTCAGGGTCGTCTGCAATCGTTCAAGCTGCAGTTGGCGGACCTGGTCGCGAGGCAACGAATCGATGGTCTGGTGTGACATGATCCATCCCTACCTTTCCCATTTGTGCTCGTAGTCCTTCCCGAGGTAGGCTCGCTGAACGTCATCGTTTTCCTGAAGCTCTTCCGCGCTTCCGGAGAGCACGATCC
>CALBZH010000816.1 GCA_937889795.1 uncultured Syntrophobacteraceae bacterium
TGGCTCGACGCTGCATGGCTGGAATCGAAAAAAGAATGAATGGGTAAATGACGAAGCTGAGAGCCGCCAGGATCGGATTGAGATAAAACATGTAGCCGGCGAAGGCGACCAGTGTCAGCACGTTGTTCAAAGGGACGGCCACGGCTTGTCCGACCAGCTCTCCCGCGGCGACCACCTCGGTCACAAGCGAGGAGACGATCATTCCGGAAGACGCTTTTCGGAAAAACCCGAGGGGGAGGGTGAGAATATGATCGTAAAGCTCCTTGCGGATGCGCGCGAGCGTTTCCTGTCCCAGTCTGGTTTGCAGAATATTGATGGCGAACTTTAGACCACCCGCCACGACGACAGCCGCAAGATAGAGACCGCAGTAGAGAAAGAGCAAATCAACTTTCCCGAGACCGATGGCCTGATTGACGATCCTCTTCTGCATTTCCAACGGGAAGACCCGGGTCGCGATGCTGACAGCGATGATGAGAAGCAGCAGCGATTGAATCCTGAGATTGCTGGTTCTGACCCAATAGAAAAGGGATCGCTTGGTGATCATGAGCGCGATGCCTCGGGATAGGCGTGCTGGTTCGGGGTAGCTGTGAAGTCGTATGCCATGGCGCGGGTCTCATCCCGCCAATGTCGGTGATTCGTCTCTCTGCACGATGCATGCGGCTCCGAGCTTTACATGTTTGTTGACGAAGAGACAAGCTCTTTGTATGCTCAGTACAAGCTGTCATTGACAGCTGCCATCAAGACCCGCCACAGGGTGATACTCGAATCGCACGCATCGAATGAACGCTTTTGAGCTCCTTTGAGGAGGCATCCCCATGCTGATCACCGAGACACGTGAAGGAAACATCGTGGTGTTGGCGGTGGAAGGGCGATTGGATTCCAATACGTCAGACCAGTTCGAAAAACAGCTTTTCAGCATGGTCGAGCAGGGGGAGGCGCGGTTTGTCCTGGATTTCGGGGGATTGGACTACATCTCGAGCGCAGGCCTCAGGGTGCTTCTGAAGGCCGCCAAAGAGCTGAAAAAGAAGGACGGGCGACTCTGCTTGTGCAGCCTTCGGGATTATGTCCGTGAGGTGTTCGACATGTCGGGGTTTGCAGCATTCCTCCCCATACACCCTTCTCTCGAGACATCGATCAAGTCGCTTTCATGAGGAGACAGGAGCTTCCATCGGGATTCCCAAAGGCTCGATGAGCTGCTTCTTGATCTGAGCCAGACCCCAGTCGGTCCCTTTCTCGGCGGCCTCATCCTGGATTTCGAGTAAAGCCTCCGCGTACCGAAGTGCCCGGGAATAGCCCTGCCTCCTCGCCTCATCCACACGATCCCAGTTTCGGTTTTCCCGGAAGGTGGAGAACGCCATGCGGATCTCTGGAAAGAGAATCCGCGTGAACGATCGAAGAAAGGCAACGTAAAAGCCCAGAGTGGATTCAATGCGATGCTCGATCACGTGCCCCAGCAAGCCATTGTCGTGAGTGTCCGCAAGGAGGTCCTTGACGACTCGAGCAAAGATTTCGACGGGCGTACCGGCATAAGTGGAGATGAGTGCGTGCCAACTATGGCCGTTGAAAGCGTCTTGCGCGGCTTCTCCGATCTCATGATAGATCCATGACTCGAGCTCCGTCCGGGCAACCCGCCCCAAATTGGGTGCGACACTGGACGGATTGCCGCGAAGCTCCAGAAGGTCCAGTCCGTGTCGGGCCAGACCGAAGACAAGGCCGTCCGTCGCGGACGGGCGCATTTCCAGGATCTGATCCCAGAGGAACGACTCCATCGGACGTGATCGCGTCAGAACATGGCTTCCTTGCCGCATGGCAGGGCTGGTGAACAGGTCACGAGCCAGCTCTCGGCCGACCACGTCAATGTGTAAGCCGCGCACGCTTCGCTGCTCTTCCAGCACTCCCAGAAAAAACGTGGGCTTCATCCCCGTTCCGTAACCCGCCCCGTAGACATAGCCCTGCGGTCTGAGGATGGTGTTGATGGCTTCGACATCAAACGGAGAAAAACTCCTACTGTCGATCTCGATTGATTGGAAAGGACCCTTTTCGAAGGAGAGCCACGAGTCCTCTCGCGATTCGATCCATTCCAGAAGCTCCGGGGGATCGGGCTCCTGCCAGGGTTGGAGACCGCTCTCCCACTTGTAGAGGTCACGCATGCGGAGCAACAAGCTGCAGAGAGAATAGACGCCTCCGTAGAGAGCATCGGATAGCGCGCAGTTGGCTTGAACCTGGCCGACGATAGAAGCGAGGGGGAGCTCCAAGGCAGTCTCCTGATCTGCGGAAAAATCATCTTTGCCTACTATGCATAACTGAAGAGCGGTGTGAGGACAATAGATCGATCGTTGACATTCTAACCAAAATATCGTTTAAGTATCGACTTGTTTAACCATAAGCATGCCATCATGGCGTGATCCTCTCGTCTCTGTGCAGGGTGGTCGATGTCGGAGCCGTGAGTGAATCGGATGCTCAATTCGTACGTGATCCTTTAGATCGAATGGAGGTTGTTGCATGGAGTGGGTGAGTCTTGCACACGCAATGGGCGCGGGTGGCCAGAACGGAGGGGGACAGCCAGGGGGGATCGCCGCTTTCGCACCATTGCTGATCATGGTCGTCATTTTCTATTTTCTGCTGATCAGACCTCAACAAAAGAAGCAGAAAGAGCATAAGGAGCTCCTGGCGAATCTCCAGCGGGGTGATGTGGTCCTGACTCAAGGAGGTCTTCAGGGAAAGATTACCGGCTTGACGGAGACCGTTATCACTCTGGAAATTGCGGACAAAGTCCGGGTCAAGATGCAGCGGCCTTACGTTGTTTCTGTTATTTCGCGCGGAGAGCCGGTGGACTAGACGCCCGGTCCTGCTCCAGTCCAGAGGTTCCTGGCATCCCGCCGCTGAGGCTGCGGCGGGGCCTTCCCGCTCAAATCACGGTCGGCTACGTTTTTGTTTCCACATGTTTCGCGTTTATGGGTGCCTGTCGAATGGGTCGTGCACGAAAGGCGATTAGTCCTTTGGGCTCGATCGGACTTGGACAAGGGCTTTCATTGTTTCGCAGGGAGGAATTGACTTGAGTAACCTGAAATGGCGCGCGCTCTTGGTGGCAGGAGTCGTCCTTGCCGGCTTGATCTGCCTGGTGCCTTCCCTGAGCCCCAAGCTGCCCCCTTGGTGGGAGAAGATCCTGCCGAAGGAGAAGATGCATCTGGGACTCGATCTGCAGGGCGGCATGCATCTGATGCTTGAAGTCCAGACGGACAAGGCCGTGCAGAACCAGGCCGAACGGACCGCGGAAGACATCAAGGAGACTCTGCGCGAGCAGAAGGTGCCGTTCGTTAAGGTGGAGCGTGCTCGCGAGTGGGACATCCAGATCCAGCTTGCCGGCGCCGAGGCTCAGCAGGAGCTGGCCAAGGTGATGCAGAAGTCCTTTCCCAATCTGGAGCTGCGTGGATCTGAGACGACGGCGGACGGCTTCGTGGCGACTTACGTGCCCACTGAAGCACAGATCAAGCACACGAAGAAGCTGGCTGCCGACCAGGCGCTGGAGACGATTCGCAATCGTATCGACCAATATGGGGTGACCGAGCCGGATATTCGTCCCCAGGGAGAGGACCGCATCCTCATCCAGCTTCCGGGCGTGAAGGACCCTCAAGGGGCCATTGCCCTGATCGGTAGAACGGCCTTGCTCGAATTCAAGCTTGTGGCGGACGATATAACTCCCCAGCAGGCCAAGGAAGGGAAGGCAGGGCTGGGAGTCAAGGCTTACCCGGTCAAATCGCTCGATCCGCAGTCTGGACGTTCATCCGAACGGGAGATTTACCTCAAGGATAGAACCCTGATGACCGGAGCGTCCATTACCAACGCTGAGGTCCACATCGGCGAAATGAATCAGCCCTACGTGTCCCTCGAGTTCGATTCCCAGGGTGCGCGACAGTTCGAGCGCATCAGCGGCGAGAACGTCAAAAAGCGTTTGGCGATCGTGCTGGACGGAACGGTTTACAGCTCTCCGGAGATCAAAGAAAAGATTTCGGGTGGCAAGGCAAGCATCACCGGTCATTTCACCATGGAGGAGGCGAGGGACTTGGCCATCGTGCTGCGCGCGGGTGCTCTGCCGGCCCCAGTCAAGATCCTCGAGCAACGGACGGTGGGTCCATCCCTTGGAAAGGACTCGATCCGACAGGGCTTGCTGGCCTCGGCACTCGGCGCCGTCGTGACGCTAGTGTTCATGGTGGTCTATTACCGGATGTCGGGAATGATCGCCAATGCCGCGCTCCTGCTGAACATCCCGCTGATCCTTGCCTGCCTTGCGGCCTTCAAGGCTACCCTCACGTTGCCGGGCATCGCGGGTATCATTCTCAGCGTCGGCATGGCGGTGGATGCGAATGTGCTCATCTTCGAGCGCATCCGCGAAGAGCTCCGACTGGGCAAGACACCACGCTCGGCGGTGGAGACGGGGTATGACCGAGCCACGCTCACCATCTTGGACTCCAACATCACGACCCTGATTGCAGCCGTGGTGCTCTTCCAGTTCGGGACAGGCCCCGTGCGAGGATTCGCGGTCACGCTGACGATCGGTATCGTCACCAGCATGTTCACGGCGATCACGGCCACACGCGTGGTTTTCGATTACCTGCTCACGCAAGGGCGCGTCAAGACGCTCAGCATCTAACTACAGAATGGAGAAGGGTCGAGGCATGGAGCTCATTAGACCTGATATCAATATCAATTTTGTTGGCATGCGCGTGAAGGCGGTGATCTTCTCCTGCGTGCTCATCGTGGGGAGTCTGGCGCTCATGGTGTCGCGGGGGGGCCTCAATCTCGGGGTGGATTTCGCTGGCGGGACTCTCATTCAGATCAAGTTTGAGAAATCAACGACCCCGGATGACATTCGAGCAGCCCTCAAGCCGCTGAACATGGACCAGAGCGCCATCCAGCAGGTTGGAGCCGCATCGGACAATGAATTTCTCATCCGTACGGACGTGAGCTCAACGGAGATGGAGAACCTGTCTCAAAAGGTTCAGGAGGCTTTCAACACGAATCCCAATACCGGGCAAGCGACCGTGCGGCGCGCGGAGATGGTCGGACCGAAAGTGGGGGCCGATCTGCGTCAGAAAGCCTTGTTTGCCATTTACTATGCCATGCTTTTCATCGCCATTTACATTTCGGGACGGTTCGAAATGAAATGGGGGACCAGCGCGATCATGGCGGGGGTGCTCCTGGTCGGAGTCTACCTGCTGGAAGCGCTGGGATTGAACGTTGTCTACCTCATCCTGTCGGCTGTCCTTTTCACACTGGGATTCTGCTGGGTCCTCAAGCTGCCGTTTGCACTGGCTGCGGTTCTGGCGCTCATCCATGATGTGCTCATCACGGTGGGGGCTTTCGTGCTGACCAACAAGGAATTTACCCTGGAAATCCTGGCCGCGCTTCTGACCATCGCGGGGTATTCTCTCAACGACACCATCGTGGTCTTTGACCGCATCCGGGAAAACCTGCGCAAGGACAAGAAGCAGAGCTTTTCGGACCTCATCAACACAGCCGTGAACCAAACCCTGAGCCGTACGATCTTGACCGGTGGAACAACTCTGGCCGCGCTGGTTTTTCTCTTTCTCTTCGGTGGGACCGTGATTCACGATTTCGCGTTCGCCATGCTCGTCGGTATCGTTACGGGGACATACTCTTCCGTGTTCATTGCCAGTCCGCTGTTGATCCTTTACGAGGATTGGACGAAGACCAAACGACGGCCAGCTCGAGCGTCCGGCTGAGAGCCGCGGGATTCATCGCACACCACTTGCGAAGACTGTTTTTGTTTGCATTGTGAAAATGGCCGCCCATTGGGCGGCCATTTTCGTTGTATCGTGCGCAGCCGTCCGATAGGTTTTTCGGCTCTTTCAGCGCTTGCCCTTGCTCGGTATGCGAGCGGTGTTATCTTCCTTGAGGGATGACCACTCAAAATAGGTGTGTATGAAGATGGCTGTCGCCTGTAGGTCGGTTGTGTGCACGTTCCTGACGAAGCCGTGAAAGGAGATACGATGGCTCGAGCAGTACGGATTGTTTTGGTCTTTCTCATGATTCTTGCGCTCCCGGTTTGGGTGTCTGCCCAGCAGAGCGGCCATCAGCATGGGCAAGCGGCGCCAGCTGGGAAGAAGCCGGCAAAGGCTGCCTCCGAGACGTCGACGGACAAGGGCGAGGCTCGGAAGATGCAAATGATGGAGCAGTGCAAGAAAGAGATGATGGGCAAGCACGACAAGATGGTTGAAGGCATGAGCGCCATGGATGCTCGCCTGGAGGAAAAACTCGCGGCTGCCAAGAACGCTAAGACCACGGATGAGAAGGTTGCAGCGCTCGAGGCCGCTTTGGCCGAGATGGCCGCTCAGCGCAAAGAGATCCATGGGTTAATGGCAGACATGCATCATTCGGGAATGAAATGCGGTATGATGGGTGGCATGATGGGCGGGAAGCCGTCTGGGAAGGAGTCGATGCATCAGGGGGGCAAAGGTGGGATGCGGATGAGCTGCTGTTCCATGATGGAAGGCCATGAGGGGCGCGGCGCGTCGTCATCCGAGATGCCCAAGGGCGATGCTGGAATGAAGAAGGAGTAGGGGGCGCTCGCAGGGAAAAAGAGGCCCCGGCGAAGTCCTCAACGCTTTCGTTGCGCTTGCTTGAAATGAGAATGCCCGGGAGGCTCGCCTCCCGGGCTTCCTGCTTATGCTGAGCGTGCCCCAGCCTACATTCCGTAACGCTCGAGCACCATGCGCTCCACTTCCTCTTCCGTGGGCATGGTCTCGCGGTATCCCGCCATGTATTGATTTCGCAGCCAGCGGAAGAGACTCACCGTCTCGTTCACCTGGATGATCTCGGGAATGACACCGCCTTCCTGGGTCTTGATGTGCTGGTTGTACTGCCCCAGCATGCTGACCACATCATAGAAGGTGGCCGCATCGCGGCTGATCCCCTTCTTGAAGGATTTCCCCTCAGCAGGGTAGATCTTGTCGGGATCCGGATTTCCGGAAATGTCCACTCGCTCGAACGGTCGGCGCACGGCCACCTGCCACTTTCTGGCCTCAACCATCATTCTCGAGATCATGGGACCGGCCCAGTCGGGGCTTTGCTGACCCTGGGGACAGGCCGAGAAGAATTCCACAACCGACGGTCCGTTGTAGGCGATGGCCTCCTTGAGGATCTTGATGGCATAGAGCGGGTTGTCGATGGTGAGCTTGGCCGCGTAAACGTGCGAAATTGCCATGGCTTGGCTGATGATCCGACGGTGCAGCGTTGTCTTGCCCGCCAGGCTGGATCCGATCGGAGATGTGGAACGATCCACGCCAAATCGACTTGCCCCCGACTTCTGGGCACCGGTGTTCATATACCCTTCATTGTTGTAAATGACCCAAGTGATGTCATAGTTCTCGCCGAGAGCGTAGTTGAAGGGACCGTTTCCGATGTCGTAAATGGCGCCGTCACCCGCGAAAACGATGATCTTCGTCAGAACGTCTTTGTAGCCGTTCACGTAGGCCTGATCCAGGCTGAACTTGGCGCCGAGGGCCGCCGCCGAGGCGGTGCCGAATCCATAGTGGCCCGACTGGTAGATACGTGAATTGAACGGATTCACAAGCTCGGAGACCTGACTGCAGCCGGTCGAATTGATGGTGTACAGGTTGAACCCATTGTCCAGCATGTGCTCGATGGCTTCCCGGTTCTTCTCCGAGAGCACCTTGAGTCCTTGGTAGAACGTCGCGATGCCCTGGGGATTGTTCCGCAGCGATTCTGCGGCAAAGAACGTGAGAAGGCTGATGGTTCCCTCGCTGCAGCCGGGGCAGAGCGTGTGACGTCCGGGGAACATCTTGGAGAACACGAACAGCACTTGTTGCATGATCGGCATCTGGTTCACGTAGCGCGCCGCGTCGGCGGTGTTATCCATGCTCTTGTACCGCTCGGGCAAGAGATCAGTGTCCTTCACGTCTGTCTTGGCCGCCATGTGCAGAGCGTTGGTGGGGCAGACCTGAGCGCAGATGCCGCATCCCTTGCAGGCCGCGGGGAGAACATTGATGTTCATCGCGAAGCGATCCCAAGGAATTCCTCGAGGCGGCTTCTTAAATGTCTTGAAGTAAGGGGCGGCGTCGGCCGGAATTTCATGGTCCGTGATGGTCGTGTAGAGGGCGGAATCCGGGCAGCTTGCCGTGCAGTTGCCGCACGCGGTGCATTTGGATGGATCGTAAAGAGGCAGCTGTGTGCCCACATGACTCATATCCCGATAGACGCTGGTTCCGGACGGGACAATGGGAAGGAACCGATCCCACGGAACCTTCCTTCCTTCCGAGATGGGCTTCACCATCTGCTCGAAAAAAATCTCCTGATAGTTCTCGACGAGATTGTCGGGCTTGATCGTGCCGAGCTCATCCTTGTCGGTCATCGGGGCAGGGAGACCGGCCGTTCGCGGTCTTTGGCCGAAATCCTCCGGATCCGGGACGGAGTAAACTGGGCAGTCCGGTCGGAAGGCTCCCGAGCGCGCCACGGCATCCGACTGTGCTCCGAGTGCGCCAGCCGTGGATCGGGAAGCAGGGTCGGCACCGAATCGAAGCATCCCGATGTTGGAATCGATGATGGCTTGTCCCTTCTTGCGACCAATCTTCTTTTCGAGCTGACTTTTGAAGCGCTGCTCAAAGCCTTCTTCGGGCAGGACGCCCATCTCTTTGTTGATGAGCCCGAGAATGGCGGCGCCCGGGAGGTTTCGGTTGAGGAGCTTGAGTGCTGCATGGGTCGCATCGATGGCGATGACCTTGATGTTTTTCTCTTTGATGATGCCCTGCACATGGGGCGAAAAGGAGCCTAGCAGCTCATTTGCACTCCTGGTGCTGTTGATGATGAACAATCCATTTGCGTTCAAGCCTCCGACGTATTCGCGCAGGATTTGGTCCAGCAGAAATTTCTCATTGAAAAATGCGAGAACATCACGCTCGGTCAGCTCGGAGCTGTTCCGGACGGGATGGTCGCTGATCCTCAGGTTCATGAAGACCGCGGCGCCCTTGCGTGCAGCCCCGTAGCGGGCTCCCGATTGAACGAACTTGCAGCCGTTGCCGCTGTCTTCGGCGTAGATGTAGGCGGCACTCTCAAGGGCCGTCTTCACCCCTTCGGCTCCGATGCCGATGAAGGTCATGCCGAGCTCGCGCTCCACATAGCCGGGCAGAGGCTGGGGCTGCAGCGTGTATGAGCCTTCAATGCCGGAGAAAAAGTCACGATGGAATTCCCCGCGCCTTTTCTCCATGCAGGCTTTCATGTTTTCGATGACGGCGGCCACGTCATATTTGTTGAAGTCCTTGCTTCCAAGGCCGTAAACACCGTGCAGCAGGGTCGGCATGTCTTCCCGGCCGTAGATCCGGTGCTCCTCACGGCCTTCTCGTCCGGCGCGGATGGAAACCTGGAGTGCAGCCTGAACGTCCGCAAGAAGGAGCTGGTTGTGGGCCATGGCGCTCCGCTCCAGGACCGTGATGGCCTTGGCGTTGCGCATACCGTAAGCGAGCTCTTCGTAACAGGGCGGGTTGAACAAGACCGGCCGCACGACCCCGATCTTCCAGCCCCGGGATTCCCGATAATAATCCACAACATCCTTGACCACACCGGCAGCGGATCCCAGGACCACGATGGCCATGTCAGCATCATCGGTGCGATAGCATTCCGTTACCTTGAGGTTGGTGCCGAGGATTTGATTGGCCACGTTCATGGCCGCGATGATTCCTTTCTTCAGGAACCGGTAGGCAAAATCCTGGGCCACTTGACCTTCCATGGAAAGATCCGTGTCGGTGAACGTCCCGACCAGGGTCGATTTGCCAAAGCGCGGCTGGTAGAGGCGATTCGGGGGACCGATGAAATACTTCAGGAAGTCGTCCGAGAGCTCTTTGATGTTCTCAAGGGCGTGACTCTTGATGAACCCGTCCCCGATCACCATCATCGGCAGCATCACTTGACGGAGCTCGGCAACCTTGAAGGCGATAGGGAGAAGGTCGTGGAGCTCCTGGTTGTCGCCCGAAATGAGCTGCGCCCACCCCGTATTGCGAACACCATAGAAGTCGGTATGTCCGCAGTGAATGCTCAGTGAGCCTTTGTTCACTTCTCGTGCCTGGACCGTCATCACGACGGGGAGGCGCTTTCCGGCAACCGAAAACAGGTTCTTGGTCTTCAGGACCAAACCTTGAGAAGAGGTGTTGTCAACGTAACGGCCTCCTTGGGAGGCCATCGCTTCGACGGCGGCAATTGCGGAGAGCTCGTCGCTTGGCTGAAAGTACATGAGCTCATTGCCGAAGACGTTCAGGACGCCGTTTGCGGCAGCGCGTGCAAAGTCCTCCGCGAGGGGAGTCGACGGTGTGATGGGGTAGCCGCACAAGCCGTCCACCACGCGTGTCATGACGGAAAGCGCGGCATGGTTGCCGTCCAAGAGCGAGTCGGTCCGTTTTCGGATGGCTTCCAACTGCGCGGGTGGAATGGATTGAAGGTCAAATTGGAAGAGCTTCTTCGCGTCGAAACGATCCCATTCCTCGGCCCAGCTCAGACGAACCCTGCTGGTGCGGTTTTGCCTGAGCTGTGAATAGGGAAGCTGTTTCCTGAGGTCTTCAAGGGTGCTTTCAAAACTCATCGATCAAGTCTCCTCTCACTGAACAACCTTGCCGCTTCGTAAGCGTTCGTGTCAGGGAAATTGCCTCACTGCATAGCGTGCTATCCATGATAACCGACGACGGCCCCAAACGAAAATCGAGGCCAACCATGGTGAAAGGGCTTCTTGAGGGAAATATCGCTCCCTCAGGGAGTGGCCTTCCACCACTGAGCCTCTCTGTACTGGACGCGTTTACGGGTAATCGCGCCGCTGTTTGGGGTATGAACCACTCAGCTGAAAAGGGGTAAGAAGGTCGGCGCAGGCATTTGTCTTGCATGGGATCAACCGACCAAATGCCAGCCACCGCAATAGAGATGCATTGCTGGGTAAGCGCACCATTTTAAAGAGGTGAGAATTATAGAATCGGATGTGGCTGCTGTCAATAGAGTATCAAGTCCGATCGCTCGCGAACGTTCGTGGGCTTTGGCTCTGCTACCAAACATCTTCTCTGATCCAGCATTTAAGGGATGCATTGGAGTATTTGTCGGATCGATTCAACACCTTGACATCAAAAACGTTGGGAAAAAAGGAGCAGGCAATGCGGTTCACCGGAAAGAGCATGTGTATGGTAATGGCAATCGTCTTTTGGACGGTCCTCGGCGGGATGGCAGCAGCTCAAGAAGTGAAGGTGGGAGCCGGAGCTGCTCCCACTGAAAACGTATTCTCGAAAATTAAGGAGCCGATGGAAGCAGCCACGGGCTTGAAGCTGATTTTGATCAGCAACGGACCGGTCGAAGCGTTCAAAGACCTGGACAAGGGAAATGTTCACGCGGCATCAGGCGGGCTGACATTTCAGGACTGGATGACCATGATGGAGAAGGATGGCTATGCCATCCCCGACAAGACCATCTACAAGTCCCGCGTGATCGGAAAGGACGTCATCAAAGTCCTGATCCACAAGACCGCACAGGTCTCGAAGCTGTCCAAGGACCAGCTCAAGGCAATCTTCACAGGGAAAGTCTCAAACTGGAAGGAGGTCGGCGGAGCCGATGTTCCTGTCGTCCTGGTTTGGGGAGAGAAAATCCCCGGAACCCACAGCGTATTCCAGAAAGAGATC
>CALBZH010000817.1 GCA_937889795.1 uncultured Syntrophobacteraceae bacterium
CTGGGAGGCGCGAAGCGCACGGTAATAACTCGCCTTCTCTTCTTCTACAATCCGCTCAAGAGAACTGTAGGGAACGTAGCTGTAAGCATTCTTCAGCATCAAGAGGGTCGTCAAGATGCGCGAGAGACGCCCATTGCCGTCCTGGAATGGATGAATGGCCAGAATGTGAACAACCGCCGCAGCAATGACCAAAATCGGAGCAAGGCTCGCTCCGAAAGCGCCCTCGCTGTCCATTCCACCCATTGTGCCATGAGATGTGGTGTCTCAAACGGGGACGCCGTCTCGAAGATCACTCCCAAGCTCCTGCCATCGGCATCAAAGGCTTCGACGTTATTGGCGAGTTTTTTATATTCGCCACGATGGGAATCATCTTTGGAGCTGTACTTCAACAGCATGCCGTGCAGTTGCTTGACGTAGTTTTCGGTAATGGGAATGTGATCGAAAGACTCAAATACAGTGTTCATCGCCTCGGCATAACCAGCAACCTCTTCCTCATCCCTGGAACGGAACGAGCGCATCTCGAGGTTTCCCAGGAGCACCTCGACCTCCTGATCTGAAAGCCTGGCACCCTCGATGCGCGTAGAAGAGCCAACCGATTCGATGGTCGCCACCCGTCGGAGCGTGGCGAGCGCTTCGGGTGCCAGTCTGCCCAGAGCCTCCCATCGCCCCTTGAATTCATCCAGCTCGGCGATGAGATTTAGCACTTGGGCATCGATAGTAATGGAGTGATCCGTGATCAAGAAGCACCCTGTCGGAAACCGCCTGCTCTCTTCCTTTCAAGCCCTTCCCCACCATGCCCGATCGGACGCGATGGATTGCCACCATCCGGTGTCGACCAGCCGCGAACATGGACCTCATCAATCGCATCGAATCTGGCCTTTACCCGCAATTACCCGATTGGCACACCCAAAACCATACCCGCATTCACCCGACTACCTCATTCACGTTCCTGTCAGCGTCAACGGGACTGTTGCACAACACCATGAACCTGAAAAGATTCACCCAGGGAGAGGGCCGGGGTGAGGGAGAATCCGCCCTCTCTTACCAGGCCGCAAACCTGCAGCTTTTGACCGCCTTCTGAAGCTGGTCCACCGTTCTGATCCCTTCGCGGTCCAGCCGAGCCATCTGCACTTGAAAGATCTGCGCGACGAAGAACGCGTCCGCCAGCGCATTGTGTCGATAGCAGACGCGGAGTCCGTAGCGTTTCAACATCGAATCAAAGGACTCATCCTCTCCCGCCTGCCCACACTTGCGGGCAAGCCAACGCTCGACCAACGCGACGTCGAGCGTTTCCCGCTTCAGAGTCACACCCTGTCTCTTGAAATGGCGCCGCAGGACTTCATGGTCGAAATGGATCGAGTGGCCAAGCACGATGCCCTCCGTCAGCCGGAGGATGGTGTCAGCGATGTCGGCAAAAGATGGTGCTTTTTCGAGATCCTGTCCACTGATGCCATGGAATTTCATGGCCGAAAGGCTATACCCCGCAGGCCTAACGAGCGTGTAGAAGGCATCCTTCACCAGAATACGGGCACGCTCCATGGGGACGCACGCGAAGGCGATGATTTCGTCGCATGAAGGATCGAGCCCCGTTGTCTCCAAATCGATGGCACAGAACCTTTGTTCCGAGACGAGGGGGTGGCTGGTGGTGCCGAAGGGCAAATGAAAGATCATGGTGGTGCACCCCGTCAGCTTTTGGGGGAGGTGCAAGCCCTCAAACTCATTGTGCGACGCCAATCGAGACCTTTCCACGGGACGCTTGAGTCTCTCCACGTCTGGAATGCGGCAAGGCATCAGTAGGACGATCGCTTCACGCCATAGCGTGCCATGAGCATCCGTTGGAAGGCGGCAACCACTTTCAGCGACTCCTTGAGAATGAGCAGGTCGGTGCGGGACAGCTCCTTCGCCTTGACGACATTCCAAGCTTCAGACTGGTCGAGGACCGCCCTCGCCTGGCGTTTGAGCCTCAGATCCTGCAGGAACTCGAATGCCTCGAGGAGGTCATGCTCCATTCCATCGTCGATCACTCCGAGCTCCGCAAGCCTCGCCAGTCGCTCTCGCGTGTTGGTCACCTCGATGAGGCCGTGCTCGAGACCGAGAACGCGGACTCCGTTCACGAGAGGATAGATGCCGTAAGTCTTGAGGTCGAGCCCCTTGCGCAGGCCGATGATCCCAAAAACCCCGAGGGGGGGCTCGATGAGGATGGCATCGTAGGCCAGGCCCGTTACAGCCTCCCGCGTCACATGAAGCTTTACGTCCTCGACAAGCTTCCAGTAAAGCGACTCGTTCCCGTAAATGGGACGCAGATCCAGAAACACAGACAGGTAGCGGATATGATCCGGAATGGGATTGGCAAGCCAGGTCCGAAAGCAGGCCTGCCACGCCTCGAGCGACTGATTCCAGCTGGGGTTGGAGGCCATGTAGTTGCCGGGACAGCGTGGAATTCCCATGGCCGCAAGCAGCTGCGTGGTGTGCTCCGCGAAGGAAGCTGGGGCGTCTCCGGCAACGATCAGCGCGTTGTCCTGGTCCGTGATCAAGACCTGCTCCCGTCTCCCGGAGCTCCCCGCGTGAAGCCAAACGAAATCGGTGTCCTTGACGTCTTCCGTCGAAAACTTGACGACCTTGGCCACGATGGCATCATTGACGGACGCAATCATGCGGGAGAGCTCGAAAAACCCGGGACCCGTGAGGCCGAGCTTGGCCACCGACTGGGAAAGGTTGCCGTAGAGAGCGCTCAGCTCATCGAAAGAAGCGGCTTTGCTGATCTTCCTGTAGAGGGAGACGATCGAGGAGGAGGGCTCGAGGTAGACCTGGATGTCCTTGCGGGTCACCACCCCTAAGACCTGCTCGTTCGACGTCACCACCAGATGATCGATCCCAAGCTCGATCATCATCGTCAACGCATCGAAAACGGTCGTGTGACTGTTGATCGTTCGGACAGGCCTCGACATGAATTGAGTGACCAGGTCCGCCCCGCTCCCCTGCAGGATGACTCTCCGGAGGTCTTTGTGCGTCAGGATTCCGATGGGATGCATCGCATCATAGACGACAACAATGGAGCTGACCCCGGCCCCGTCCATCTCGGCGACCGATTGAGCGATCGTTGCCGAAGGCGGGCAGACCAGCGGTTTCTTGTAAACCATGCGATCGATGTTGAGGGAGAAAGACGCCTCCTCGAGAATCTTCTTGTCCGAGGCAATCGATCGAAACGATCTAAATTGCTTGCTGATAAAGGTCAGAAAGAAGGACGCGAAGCGCTCGTTGCGGTCAAAGACAAGCTTAAACCGGTCGGTGGCGATCAGGTAACAAATGGTATCCTCGATCGCCCGTGCCGTGAGGATATAGGGATAGTCGAGGAGCGAGATGATCCCGAAGACCTCTCCCCGGGCGAGACAGTCAACCGTCGTTTCCTCGTCCATGAGACAGACAAGACCGGAGTACACGACGTACACGTGATAGTGCGGCTCCCCCTTCTGGTAGATCTCCTTCCCTTTAGGAAAGAATTCCACCTCCAGCCCGGACAGGATCATATCGAGCTCATCGTCGAGGAGAAAGGAGAACGGTTTTATCTTCCTGATGAATTCACGCGGCGGGATCATCGCCACCTCCAAACCCCTGGGCGGTGCGCGGCCAGGGTGTCCATGGACGACGGACCAGTGCTCTGTCAGCGTTGTTTCGCGGGAAACACCCCCCTTTGATTCCCCCCTCGAGGGGGGTTGAGGGGGTGTATTACCTGGCATAATCACTTTGACGGAGCACTAGCTT
>CALBZH010000818.1 GCA_937889795.1 uncultured Syntrophobacteraceae bacterium
GTACAAATTCCGCCTGGAGCTCCTTCTTTTCGACGTATTCCGAGAGGACTTCCGGGATTTTGGACTGGGGTGTGATCGGATACGCAGCGACTACCTGAACACGGCACAGCTTGGCTGCCAGAGCTGCTGCCTGATTTCCCGTCAAAATGAGAGTCTTTTCCACTGCGAGAATATCCTTTCTAACTCTCGTGGCCAAAGGCCACACCAATTGATGAAACCTGTTCTGCAGCATTAATCCATACCGGCGGATATTCAAGAAGTCAATGGACTAAGAGAGAAAACCAGAGGGAGCGAATACTGGAGACCGCACCACGCCTCGCGAGGCGGGATACGAGAGGCGGAGTCTCATGGTGAGAGCCACAGTCTTTCGAGTCACTCGATGATCCTGCGGCTCTCACGGAACTGCCCACAAGACTTACTTGCGCTTGGTGCTGCGTTTGGAGGCTTTCAGGGGGTTCACCTTGGCCTGCTGCGCCTGCATCTCGGCCTTGGCGTGCGTGGCAAAGTTGCAGATACTCGTCTTCCACTTTGCGGCTGGATTGGGGTAGCTCGAGCAGTACCGCCCATTGGGGAGATCCATGATTCGCTGGCATCCCGCACACTGCTCAACAATTCCGACGCACGCTCCTCCCGTATAACCACAGCCCGACTTGGTCATGAAGTTGCAGTCTGTTCCCGGCTTTACCGTCGTACAAATCATTGCCGCTTACCTCCGCGTTATTTCTTGATTTCAAATTACCTCCTGCGAGGCTGGTGCGAATAATAACCGGGTTTTTTCATGTGTCAAGCGAAGAGCCTCATAGCAAATAAAAAGAACTGTGAGTGAGACGCTGCGTGGAGAAGCTCAGCAAGGCGACGCGGATCGAGCTTTGGGCTTGGTGCCTCCGACACGACCGGGTTTTGAGCCGGTTGTAGGGAGTGAGACGTAGCGGTATGCCTTGGCATTTTACTTGCTTATGCCCCGGTTTGATCGGAGGTGCGGGTTTGGCCGAAAAGGCTGCAGAAAAACCGCTTAAGGAACCGGCGGCAGGAGTCGAAATGTCACTTAGCACCGCATTGGAGCATGTCAGGTTCATGACAATCGAGTGCTCCCTCAAATGTGCTTTCATATAATCCATTACGGAAACTCGGTTGAACGGATAACTTCCGGCTGAAACGAGGTGGTATCAGGTGGGTCAGAAGAAGATTGGGGAACTACTGCTGCAGGGCGGTGTCATCACCCAGGACCAGTTGCAGCGTGCTCTCGAGGAGCAGACCCAAGCCGGGGAGCGCGTTGGGGCTACTCTGGTTCGTTTGGGATACGTTTCAGAGGAAGTACTCTTCGGCTTCCTAGCCAAACAATTCCACGCGCCTGAAGTCAATCTGACCAAACTGGCGATTCCCAAAGATGTCTTTACACTGATTCCAGTTGAGATAGCCCAGAAATATCAAGCGGTTCCCTTTGGACTCATGGGGAACACCTTGAACGTGGCGATGGCCGATCCGGGCAATCTCTTCATGATCGATGACATCCGCTTTCTCACTCGCAAGAACATTCAGGTGCATGTGGCGCCTGAAAGCATGATCAAGAAGATCATCACGCAATTCTATTCGGCGGATGAGAATATCGACGATGTGCTCGGAATGCTCCGGGACGAAGGAGATGTTGATGTCGTCGAGACCTCAGAGGAAGTTGATCTTTCCTTCCTGGAAGATGCAGCAGAGCAAGCGCCGGTTGTCAAGCTGGTCAACCACATTCTGCTGGACGCCATTCGCAAGCAGGCGAGTGACATTCATGTGGAGCCCTATGAAAAGAGCTTGCGGGTACGCTACCGAATCGACGGGGTGTTGTACGAGACGATGCGCCCACCGCTTCCGCTCAAAAACCCTATTATTTCGAGGCTGAAGATCATGAGCCGCCTGGACATTGCTGAAAGGCGGCTTCCACAGGATGGACGCATCAAGTTGAAGACCAAGGGTCGGGAGATGGATTTCCGTGTTTCGATCCTCCCGACGCTGTTTGGCGAGAAGGTCGTCCTGCGTCTGCTCGACAAATCCAATCTCCAGCTGGACATGACCAAGCTCGGGTTCGAAAACGGTCAGTACAAATCATTCAAAGAGGCCATCCACTCTCCTTACGGGATGGTGCTCGTGACAGGGCCTACCGGTAGTGGCAAGACAACGACGCTTTACAGTGCCCTGTCCGATCTTAACAAGCCATCCCACAACATCTCTACGGCGGAAGACCCCGTGGAGTTCAACCTGCACGGAATCAACCAGGTCCATATCCACGAAGCCATCGGGCTGAATTTTGCCGCTGCCCTCAGGTCTTTTCTGCGTCAAGATCCTGACATTATCATGGTTGGTGAGATCCGCGACTTCGAAACCGCTGAAGTCTCCATCAAGGCGGCTTTAACGGGCCACTTGGTCTTGAGTACGCTTCACACCAATGACGCGCCAAGCACGATCAACCGTTTGCTGAACATGGGCGTTGAGTCCTTTCTGGTGGCCTCGGCCGTCAACCTGATCCTGGCACAGCGGCTGGTGCGTCGAATCTGCAACGAATGCAAGTCAGAGGAAGACGTTCCACCGGAGGTCCTTCTGGACTTGGGAGTGCGGGAAGATGAGCTGGGGACGTTCAA
>CALBZH010000819.1 GCA_937889795.1 uncultured Syntrophobacteraceae bacterium
CCACTCGTGACTGGAGTTCAGACGTGTGCTCTTCCGATCTTTCGAGGAGCCCCATGGACGATTACAGTGCCGGACAGCCATATGTCCGTAGTGCTCCGTCAGCGTTGTTCCACAGAGCACACCCCACTTCGATTCCCCCCTGGAGGGGGGGTGTGGGGTGTTCTCTTGCCCGGCAGACACTCTTTGACGGAGCACAACGCCCACACCGTCATCCCGGCGAAGGCCGGGATCCAGTCGGATATCAGAAGACTCTGGATTCCGGCCTTCGCCGGAATGACGTTCACGGTTGTTCCGAGCGCTTCATCCTGTGCCGCTTCCCGTGCCGGTTTGTACGGCTCAAGTTCACGATGGCAAATCTGATCATGGCCTTCGCGATCCTGATGTCCTGCATCGCCGCGCCGTGCGCCGCCGTCGAAGTCAAGGACGACTTGGGCCGGACCATCACCCTGGCGCAACCCGCCCGGAGGATCATCCCGCTTTACGGGGCGTTTTCCGAGATGCTTTTCGCCATGGGGGCCGGCAGTCAGGTGGCCGCTCGCACCCAGGCCGATCAATTCCCACCGGAGATCGAGAAGCTGCCTTCGATCGGCACGCACATGAAGCCGAACGTGGAAATGATCCTGGGGCTTAAGCCGGATCTCGTGATCCAGAGTGAGGCCCGCAACGCCGCGAGCGACGAGATCCGGAAGATCCAGGAGGTGGGAATCCCCGTTGCCGTGTTCGGGCCGGAGCGCTTCGAGGAGCTTTTCTCCGTGATGCGCCGTCTGGGGGACCTGGCCGGTCGCCCGGATGAAGCTGAAAAGACCGTCGCGATGCTGAAAGAGCGCCTCCGAGCCGTGCACGCGCGCGTGGACGGCGTCGAGAAGAAGCGGCGGGTCTTCTTTGAGGTCCGTTCGGAGCCGCTGGCGGCGGCAGGGCAGGGCTCCATCGTGCAGGAGGTCATCGAAGCCGCCGGAGCGGAGAACGTGGTGAAGAGTCCGAAAGGGATCATCCAATACAACCTGGAGACGCTGCTCACCGAGGACGTGGATTTCTACGTGGTCCAGCGCGGGCCCATGAACCGAAATCCCGTCGAGCCCGCCCGCAGGACGCACTTCGACCGGCTGCGCGCGGTGCGCGAGGGGAGGGTGCTGACGGTGGATGAGCACATTTATTCCCGGCCAGGGCCGCGATCCGTTCAGGCGGTGGAAGAGCTGGCGGCCGCGCTCTATCCCGAGCGCTTCGTTGGCAAGTGAGCGGCCGGATCCCATGAAGCGACAGGACGACAGCCCAGTCCAGCGCGAGGCCCGGGGCTCGGATGGACAGAAGAAGCGTCGAGGCCGACTTCGGATCGGATTCAGCACGGGAACGGCGGTTTCCGCCGCGGCGCGTGCGGCCTTGCGGCTTCTGCTCACGGGTGAGCAGCCCGACGTGGTTGCGGTTCGTCTTCCCAGTGGCATCTATCTCCCCATCCCCGTTCTCGAGACCCGGTTGGTCGGCGAGGATGCGTGGGCCACGGTGATCAAGGACGGTGGCGACGACCCCGACGTGACCCACGGGGCGGAGATCCGGGTGCGGGTCCGCCTAGTGCTCCGTCAAACAAGTTATGCCGGGCAAGCGAACACCCCCTCAACCCCCCTCGAGGAGGGAATCAAAGGGGGGTGTACCCTGCAGAAGAAAGCTGACGGAGTGCTAGTACCGCGCGGCGGAAGTCACCTCCCGATACCCGCCAATTCCCCCCTTGAGGGGGGCAAGGGGGGTGTGATGCCGGGTGCGCTCATTCGGAGCGATGAGCGAACACCCCCCTGCCCCCCTAGAGGGGGGAATGTGGATGAGGACGTGCAAGCTCTCAGGGGGCTGTGCGTCGTCGCGGGCGTCTGCATCATCGCGGGAGAGGGCGTCGGCGTCGTCACCAAGCCCGGGCTTCCGGTGGGCGTCGGGGAGCCCGCCGTCAATCCGGTCCCGAGAGAAATGCTGCTGATCAACCTGAGAGAGGAGCTTCAACGCTGCGGGGTGGTCGAGGGGGCGGTCTCTCTTTCGGATGCTTCGCGGTCCAGGAAGGCTCCTGTGCGTCCTTTTGTCTGGCTGGGAGGTCATGACGAGGCGCCATCCGCCACGGGAGCCGTGCTGGAAGTCGAGATCGCGGTTCCCCGGGGCGTGGAGCTGGCTCGTCATACCCTGAATCCACGTCTTGGGATTGTCGGCGGCATATCGATCCTCGGAACGACGGGCCTGGTCAAACCGTTTTCGCATGAAGCCTAC
>CALBZH010000820.1 GCA_937889795.1 uncultured Syntrophobacteraceae bacterium
AGCCTCGATCAGAAGGTGATGCGTTCGCCTTCCTTCCGCAGTTTTGAGGGGGCGCAATCGATGAGGGGGATACCACGATGGCGCCCCCTCATCGATTGCTGAAAGGGAACAGTCGGCTCCGAAGGGGATTGAGACCAGCGGCGTGGCAAGGATGCGTTATCTTAGCGCTTTTCACCAAAAGATGCGCCACATGAACCATCACGTTGATCAGTTGACCCACACTCAACCCGGTCCGAAAATGGCACAGCTCCGTGTGATCGATCTCCGTGTGCCGATGCAGCGGAAGGGGCAAGAACGCGCGATCACGTTTGTGGGCCTGACGATGGATCACTTCCTTGCAGAATTTTACGACAGTCTTTTCAGGATGGCCCTTGACAGTGTTGGCAACACCCTGCTATCGGAAAACCAACGGGAAGCGTTCTTGAGCTTCTCGCCCCGCACCGCCTCCTTGCCTGAAAGACATGAAGCTCCATTCCATAAGCGCTGAACGCAGACTCTCGAAATGGAGTGAGAGGCCATGGAAACTCTTCCCCGTTTGAGCCAGGCAATGTTGATGGGGCAGTTGCCGCTGCTGCCTGTTCCACTGGGGAATGCCGCACCGCCGGACGCCTTCCAGGCGAGTCGTGCCGATTCTTTTCTTCAAGATCACCAGGCTTTCATTGGGATAGCCGTGCTCATTATCCTGGTCTTGACTGTCCTGGTCCTCTTGCTGGGTCTCAGCATCCTCCGTCGTCGGCAGATTGAATCGGCCCTGGCGAAGAGTGAAGAGAATTTCCGCACTCTCGTCGAAAACGCTCCCGAAGCGATGTACATCCAGACGAACCATCATTTTGTCTACGTCAATGCCGCAGCCGTTCGTCTGCTGGGGGCATCGTCAGCCGATGAGTTGGTGGGGACCTCGACACTGGCGCGGATCGACCCCTCCTTCCACAGCCGGATCCTCGATCGTGCCCGACATCTTCTTGTCGAGCGCAAGGCAGTCGACCTCCTCGAGGAGGTCTACCTGAAGCTGGATGGCACTTCGATCGAGGTTGAAGTCAGTGCCGTCCCCTTTCGGTATCAAGACGAGAACGGTGTGCTGGTGGTCTTTCGGGATATTTCGCGCCGCAAGCGGGCGGAGGAGGCGCTGCGGGAGTCGGAGAACAAATTTCGAGACCTCGTGGAAAAGGCGGTTGCCGGCGTCTACCTCATCCAGGACGGGGTGTTCAGGTATGTGAATTCAAGATTTGCCGGGTTCTTCGGCTATACCGTCTCCGAAATGACGGACAGGGTCACGGCTGAAGAGGTCGTGTTCCCGGAAGACTGGCCCGCCATGGCGGATAGTATTCGGAAAAGGCTCACGGGAGAAATGCCCTCCCTGCACGCTGGATTGCGTATCGTGACCAAGGGCGGGGACGTGCGGCACCTTGAAATCTACAGCTCCCGCACCCTTTTCCAGGGACGGCCGGCGATCATCGGGACGGCCGTGGACGTCACCGAGCGCAAGGTCGCCGAAGAGCAGCTCAAGGCCAGCGAGTCGATGCTTCGCAGTGTCTTTCATGCCACGCCGATTGGCGTCACGTTCGCGATCGATCGCGTGCTCGTGGCTGTCAATGAAGCCGCCTGTGCTTTGACGGGATACTCTCGGGACGAGCTGGTGGGAAAGGATGCGCGCTGTTTCTACTTGTCCGATTGGGAATACGAGAGAGCAGGCCAGGAGCTGTACTCCCAGGTCCTCCAAACCGGACGAGGGAGCACGGAAGCCCGTTTTCTGAGGAAAGACGGGACACTCATAGACGTTATCCTGACAAGTGGGATGCTGCGTGCGGAGGATCCCGCCGCAGGGTTCGTCGTCACCATCCAGGACATCACGGAGCGCAAGCGGACGGAGGCAGCTCTCGAAAAGCATCTGGTGGCCCTGACCCGGCCGCTGGCTGAAACCGGCGATGTCGTGTTCGAGGACTTGTTCAACCTGGCCGATCTACAGCGTCTTCAGGACCGGTTTGCCGAGGCTTGCGGCGTGGGCTCCCTCATTGCCCGTCCGGATGGGACCCCCATCACTCGCAAGAGCAATTTTTCAGTTCTGTGCAGCGAGATTATTCATAAGATACCGAAAGGACTTAGAAACTGTAAGTACTCGGATTCCATGATCGGTCGCTTCAGTGGATCCGAGGCAATCATCCGACCGTGCCCGCACATCGGCTTGCTCACGGCTGCCGCCAGCATCACGGTTGCCGGTCGTCATGTGGCGAACTGGCTGGTTGGGCAGGTGCGGGATGAAGCCCGGAGCGAAGCGGAGGTCCTTGCCTACGCCCGCGAGATCGGCGCGGACGAAGCAGCCTTCGAAGCGGCTTACCACCAGATCCCCGTGATGTCGCGGGAGCGCTTCGAGCAAATCGCGAACGCCCTCTATGTGCTGGCGAATCAGCTTTCCACGATTGCCTTTCAGAACATCCAACAGGCTCGTTTCATCAACGAGCGCAAGCTCGCCGAGGATTCCGTGCGGCAGAACGAAGCCGTCCTGCGGAGTCTACTCGAGGCAACCCCGGTAGG